>NZ_JAJHJB010000011.1:0-126377 GCF_020819555.1 Pelosinus baikalensis | reverse complement strand
GTACGGTGGTGTGAGAGGTCGCTGGATAAAATAATTATTCAGCTCCTACTCGATTTTAGATTAATTTAGATAATAGATAATAGATAATGGATGTGAAAATTTTGTAACAAAACTGTAATACATTTTCTTTATAATTAGGATATATCTAGCAAAGATAATCGTGTTAAGCATCCACATAAAGAATTAAGATACTGTTGATTCTAGCTTGTCTAAGTTATTTTAGTATCATTGACTTTTCGAATGCGTAATCTATATAACGGAAACTGCAATGAGGTGATTCAATAAAATGATTACTCATATGGTCGACTTTGGAATTGGTCTGATTGTGGGGATGTTTATTTGTCTATTAGTGTGATATCGATTATGATAAAATATAAGGAAAAATAAAATTCAAATGAATAGTTTTCCATTTTAAGGAGAATTTCATCAGAGTTACTAATAATTAAAGAAATATCGCTACTATATACTTTCCTTTGGTAGCAGCAGTATATAGTAGCGATATTCATAAGTGGGATATAGAGGAATAGTATTATTCCTTGATTGTTAAGCCTTTGAAATCAAATGTTTTGTTTGGAGGCGTTATTGTTGTATACTTTGGAATTGCCTTAGGTATAGCGGTCTTATTCGCTTTTTGAAAGTTAGTTAAATATTGATTATTCATAGTTGCATTTACTGCTGATATTGACATTTCAAAAACTCCTTTCTTAATATTGCTGATAACCATGGGTACAAGATTTATATCGAATTCCTTTATTTGAAATTCATTTAGAAATATGTACGAAGTTTCTTTCTAGATGGAAAAATATATTTATCTATAATAATATAGCATGGATTCAAATGTTGTCTAAGAGCAGCGTCCTAGGGATACGGTAACTTGAATAGTTTGTTGCTGCAAAATAAATAAAAGGACTGCCCGTAGTAATTACGGAACAGTCGCAACCAGGCAGTTATAAACACTTGTTCGTTGAGAACCAATTTATTTTTTTTACTCACTTATTATTAGAAACTGTGACTTTCGGTGGTGTATTCTTCTTTTGAATATTTTCATAAACTTCGGCATATTTTTGCACAACATCATCGGCTATAATCGTAGCCGATGATGTCTCATTTGCTTCCTGGAAATCCAGTTGGTTTAAAACGAGCATAGTTAGTTCATGAATTTGGTTCTTCGATAAATTTTTAGTCATAGTAAGACCTCCATTAACAGATTCTTTATAGTATCTTAAGATACCCCAAAATCCTTACAATCATGAATTTTATAAATGAATTTATATGTATTAAAATCGATATGATATGAAGAAAGAAAAGCAACTAAAATAGCAGACTAATGCTATCGTAGTTGCTTGTTCTAGTTGTAAATTAATTCTTAATTCAGCAGGTTAAACTGATTCAAATAATTCTTTAACGGTGTGTAATTCCTTGCGGATGGATATGTTTTGAGGACAATGGCTTTCACACTTACCGCATTCTATACAGTTAGATGCATGTGCTTCTGAGCCAAGGCGGAAATTATATAGAAATTTATGCCGTTCTCTAACTGCAGGACTATCACCAAAGATAAAATTATCATTAAGGATTGTAAAACACCCTGGAATATTCACGCCAGCAGGACAAGGCATACAATAGGCACAAGCGGTACAATTGACTTTTATTCGTTCCTTAAAAATAGACTTTACTTGATTGATGATGTTGATTTCTTTTTCGGTTAATGAATTTGCGTGAGCATCTTGAGCTATTTTAAGGTTTTCAGTAACATGCTCCATAGTTGACATGCCGCTTAAAGCAATTGATACTTCAGGATGATTCCATACCCAGCGCAGTGCCCATTCAACAGGCGTTCTTTTTGGATCTGCCTGATCAAAAAAGGAAAGAGCATCATCAGGAAGATTTTCAGCAATTTTTCCACCTCTCAGTGGCTCCATAATAGCAATGCCCAATCCCTTTTTGGCTGCGTACTCCAATCCTTCTTTGCCAGCCTGATAGTTTTCATCTAAATAATTATATTGAATCTGGCAGAATGACCAATCATAATAATCAACGATTTCTTTGAACAAGCCAACTCTTTCATGAAATGAAAATCCTGCATGTTTGATTCTGCCATCTTGAATTGCCTGATCCAAAAACTCACTAATTCCTGCCTCTTTTAGGCTGGGCCATGTAGAAGCACTAAGTGAGTGGACTAAATAAAAATCAATGGTATCTGTCTCAAGGCGTTTTAATTGTTCATTTAAGTATTTATCCATATCAGCCCGTGTTTTGATTAGCCAGCTAGGAAGTTTCGTAGCTAATTTTACACGTTCTCTATAGCCATCTTTCAATGCTTTTGCCACAAAAGGCTCGCTAGCTCCACCATAAGCCATACCTTTTCCATGATAAGGATATGCAGTATCTATATAATTTACACCTTCATCAATTGCATGGCGAATCATTGCTATTGATTGTTCTTCATCAATGTTAGTAGGATCACCGCCGATAACAGGAAGCCTCATACAGCCAAATCCCAGAACAGAAACCATTTCATTTGTCTTTCCATACTTTCTATATAACAACATAATCACTCCTTAAATTTTACATGAAAATATCCCTCAGATACTTTTATTTTCCATTTCGTTAAAATCTAGATGAATCCTGCTTTGAAACTCTAATTAAATGTATTCGACTTCCAGTTTTTCGAAAATGCTTGATATGATTCGTACGAAAAGGCAAAGATAGTTAAAATGCAGGAGAATAAGTCCTTAGCCGCGAAATTTTACATTGAGAGGGATTCATGGAATATTTGGGGATTGGCTAGAACAACAGCAAATCACGTGAGAGAATATAAACCGGAAAATAGTCAATAATTTACATCGTAAATTTCAATCTCTTCTCCACAAAGTAGGTATGTTTTGAATTTCATACTTTTTTGTTGGACGCTTTTTTAACAAAAAAAAACCACGCTTATAGTAACGTGGTTGCAAGAGGGATGAAGTTTGTTGAATGAGTTTTTTAAATTGATTAACAACTAGAGGAAAAATCATCATTGCAACAACAAAAGAATAGCAAAATGATCACTATAATAATAATAAAGCTACCACCACCGCGTCCGTTACCAAAACCACCGAAGCCCATAAGTATTCCTCCTTTTTCATGCTTAGCCTTATGACTTACTCTATTGTATGCTAAGTGAATACAGGAGGTACCAAGATAAAATCAAATATAAGGATGTAATTCTTAATAATAAAATAAATAAAGTTGAACAATAACGTATCGTTTTAGGATGCTAAAATAGTTAGACAATTAAAATGACTATGTAATTGCAGATTATCTGCTTACATAGTCATTTTTTTATCGGAAGGAAGTGATAAAAGTGTCGAATAATATCCTCACATCATATTGATGTTGGTTGATAGGTGTAACTTCCTTATTTAATTTGAGAAGCGAATAGACGGCCATTTGTGCTGATCGAACAGAATATTCTACAGTAAAAACAACGTCGTCAGGTATTTCAGCGAATTGACCTAGGAAAGCGAGATTGGTTGAGTCTTTCGGTATAACTTCCGGTCGGTCCGTTCTTACCCGCGGCATGAACTGGCTGGTTATAAATGGCATCATGCAGGGGATACAGTTAGAGGTTTTGAGAATGAAGGGAATATGCTTGTGGAACCTGAGATGAGAACATAATTCAATTAATATTTCCTCACCTGTACATTCAGACATCTTTTTTTGTATATAGTTACCAATGTTGTTAGGAAATAAAGAATAGCCCCAAAAGACTTTAATATTCTCAGGCTGATTGATAAAATGTGGCTGATAGGCTAAGACAATAGACATAAACCAATTGGAATCTTTAAAAGTTACTAGAGCGCCTGTGCCGTATGAATTACCTGAGAACTTTTCCATTAAATCAAAAAATATAGGATCTTTACAAGTGACAGTAAAGGATTCCCACAAGGATTTATCTATATGATCTGTAAAGACAGATGGAGTACCCAAATCAGGCTGTTTTCTTACAATGTTTTCCCACAATGTAAAGGAGGCACCTTTGGACCCAAGGCGAGGGGCTGAGGTCATAGATCCAAGACTATAGCCTTCTGTCATAGAGCCATTTGTGACAAAAACTAAGTCAGTATTATGAATCGTAATTTCTTTTTGCTTTCCTGCATCTAAGTAGTGGATACGCTCAATTGTTTTTTCCTTCTGTGACGGCTTAAAATCAAGATCTGTTACCTTGCAATTCATTTCAAAATGAACATCTTGTCCTCCAAGCCATTTTATAATGGGCAATATAATAGAATCATACTGATTGTAGGGGGTTCGAGTTACGCCTGCTAACGTATGAATACGAGGAAATTCGTGCATGAACCGATTGAGGTAACGCTTAAATTCGATAGCACTGTGCCAAGGCTGAAAAGCAAAAGTTGTAGCCCACATGTACCAGAAATTGGTCTTAAAGAAGGAAGGTGAAAAAAATTGCTCAATAGTATAGGTTTTAAGAGCATCTTCCGGGCTAATGGTAAGTTTCATTAAATCCATTCTATCTTTGTTGCTAAAACCCATAGAACTGACATCTACTATTTTGCCATTTTCGTCGACTAACCTAGCTTTAGCATGGGTTTGTACTTTTTTATCAAAAGCAATGATTTCATCTCTCACAGAGATTTGGGGGTCAGTAATAGAAGGAATAAACTTTAAAAGTTCCCAAGTGTATTCATAAGCTTCGTCGTTTAACATTCTGCCTCCGCGCAGGACATATCCCTTTTCTGCTGAACCAGTTCCATCGCAACTTCCGCCAGTAATGTTCATTTCTTCGAAAATATGGATATTTTTTCCTGGGAAATGACCATCTCGAATCAAATAAACAGCGGCCGCCAGAGAACCAACACCAGCCCCAACAAGATAAGCTTTTGTATCATGATTTGCCATTGATAATCCTCCATTTTCAATTGACCTAATTTTTGGAAAAACAATAATAACAGTTATTATAAAGTTTGTACATTCTTAATAAAAATATGTGAAAAAGCTGGAACCTTAAAATAAGAGGATACCAATTGTACAAATGTCAAAGTATAATCCATTGGCTTTAGCTTGTTGACTTACAGTGTAAAGATTGTTACTATCTATTATGATAATCAATATCAATTACTCATAATAGTACTAATAATTAAATGGACTTATCATTTAGATAAGCGCGCGCTAAAAGTGCCTGAATTATTTATAGCTCATAGGAAGTTTAGCAGTACGTTTCTGAAAGGGTGAGATGATAATGTTTGACATGCAGATGAAGCCATATGAAATGATAAATGTAATGGACGAAAATTGTCCTGTATGTGAAGGATTTGGGCGAGTATATAATTTTGAAAACAGTGGATATGAATTCACAATTCCTGCGGAAATGGGGCAAGGATATTGCAAGCAGATTGTAGCAAACCCACATTTTCAAGTATTGTATTTTGATATGAATTTCTCGCAGAGAATGGAAGTGCAGGGCATATCCCGGACACCTCATATTGATTTGTTTTTTTGTTTTGAAGAAGGACTTCAATGGACATTCCAAGGAATGAAAACGCAATTAGGAATGTTAGCAGGTGAGAGTTTTTTAGTTAAAAGCAGGAAAAGCAAAAAAAGGTGTATGTATCCATCTGCAGAAAAAATTCGTTTTATGCAAATCAAAATGAGTCTGCAAAAATTTGAAGAACTTATAAAAAATATTTGTGATGAATGGGACATTTCGGGAATCGGAGAGTGCGAGGAGATCTTTCACCGTAGTAATATAAGCCCAGCAATGCATGTCATTTTGCAGCAGATGCTGAATTGTCCTTATAAAAGCACGTTAAAAAATATGTTTATAGAAGGTAAGATACTAGAGTTATTTGCAGTATATTTTAATGAATCATTGTTTGAGAAAGATAAGGTAGACCATCGAATAAAACTTTCTACTATCGATATTAAAAGTATTTATAGGGCTCGAGAAGTATTAGATGATCGAATCCTTGTTCCGACATCTTTAGTTTGCTTAGCAAAACTGGTGTGTTTGAATGAATTTAAATTAAAACATGGCTTTAAAAGAATCTTTGGGGAAACGGTTCATGCGTATGGCCTATGGAGTAGTCCTCCCTTATATGCAAGAAAGCCTATCTCTATCATTTTCTGAGGTCGGGATGCTTGGAACCTTCATGTTTCTGGGGTACTTGCTAACTGTTGGATTGTCAGGGGTCTTAGCTGTTCGATGGGGATCAAAAGCCGTACTGCTGGTAGGAGGATGGAGCGTTACGATTAGCTTATTTGGTTTAGCTTGGGGATCATCTTTTTGGTGGGTTTCCTTATTCATGTTCACTGCTGGAGCTGGCAGTGCTCTTGTATTTACTCCGCTGATGTCGTTAACGATAGGATGGTTTCCAGATAAAAGAGGAATGGTATTAGGTTTTTTATTGAGCGGGGCAGGAATTGGCATGTTCTTAAATGGCATTTTGGTTTCGAGTATAGTTAAACAATTTCCTGAACTGGGGTGGCGTGCAGTATGGCTATTGTTTGGGGCAATTTCTCTTGGTGTTATTGTACTTGCTATTCAGGTTTTAAAAAATCCTAATCATACAAATAAAAAAGACAGCAACGAGGAAAAACCAAAATGGTTGCACAATAAGGAATTGATTAAAATTGCCTGGCTGTATTTTCTTGTAGGAGTGGGATATTTAATTCCAATTTTATATCAAACTGTTTATATGATAGAACTTGGTATTCCTGATAACATTGCGGGAGGAGTTTTTGCCATTGCAGGAGGACCTGTTTGGGGAATGATTTCAGATAAAATAGGATCACAAAGGACCTTAATTACAGCGTTGCTTTGGGCTATCATCGGGGATATTATTCCTCTTATGTTTCACAACGTGGTGAGTTTTATCGTATCGGCTGTCATTTGGGGATCATCCATAGGGGGAATTCTTGCTTTAATTCAAGTAAAGGCATCCCATCAGGTTCCTCAAAAGTACATTTCAGCGGCAATTGGTTTTATCTCTGCCTTTTATGCTGTAGGACAAATGCTAGGACCTGGGCTTGCAGGATGGATGATTGAGTATCATGGAGGTTTTGCATCTGCGTATTGCTTTGGTGCATTAATTTATTTTATGGGATTACTATTGACTTTAAGCTTAAAGACTAAGAACATGAAAGTCGCTTCCACAAAAGAGTCTTAAGCTTATAAGAAGTAAAAACCTCGCATTTTTGCGAGGTTTTTACTTCTTATAAGCTTAAGGCTGATGTACAGCTTTAACTCCATAAATAGTGCTATAATAAGTACCGCCACGTATACCGTCAGCTTGTACCACAATGGTTCCATTTCCATAGGAAATGGGGACTTTAAATTGATATATCCATCCAGTATAAGGATTACCAATGCCCTCTCTGGCAAAAGGTTCGGTCACTAGAGTTGTTGGAATTCTACTTCCGTTCTGATATAAAAAAATGCGATTAGGATCAGGATAGCCAATAAAACGAACTGCTATATAAAAATTTTGTCCATATAAGGTTGTTGTGGGGATGTTTCGAACTTCTATCCAATCCGTATTTTCAGCACCGACGTGCGTAATTTGAACATTTGATAGATTTGGGGCTGGTCCAGCATTTACAATAGAAGTTACTAAAGTGAATAGGCAAAGTAATACAACTGACATAAGCAACTTTTTCATATATTTAGCCCTCCTTTTATGTTTGATTAACTACGTTTAATCTTCTACAAAAAGTTTGTTTTTCCTTTGAAATTAGAGAATTTAAGACATATATTATAATTTTTCTTGAGATATTCCCCCTATGGAGGATATAATAAAAAGCATGGAGGGGTATTTTATGCAAAATCACAAACATGTTCATCAGAAGCAAATTATTAATAGACTAGCTAGAATAGAAGGTCATGTTAGAGCCGTGAAACAGATGGCTGTTGAAGAACGCGATTGCCCTGAAATATTGCTGCAGATTGCTGCTGTGCGCAAAGCTCTTGATAACACTGCAAAGCTTATTCTTAAGGATCATCTGGAACACTGCCTGATTCATGCCGTCCAAGAAGGTGAGCAGGAGAAGTTTTTGAAGAATTTACAGGAGGCAATTGATCGTTACATCAAGTAAATGGACGGAAAGAACCAGTAAGATTGCAAAAGGCTAGACTGCTTTATGGATTAAATCGAGAGGAAATTATGGTACCATTGCAAATGGATATAATTTATTTGGAAAATAGCGGTTTTGCTGTACAAACTGCACAACATACATTGGTTTTTGATTATTATCAAGATACTTCGGATACAATTGCCAAACTGTTACAAAAGGGAAAGCTTCTACATGTATTTTCTTCTCATAGTCATCATGATCATTTTAATCCGATCATAAGTACATGGCAGGATCAGGTAGCTGCGTTTTTTCTAAGTGATGATATTGGTAATGTAGGTATTAGCCCTGAAAAAATTGTTTGGCTGCGACCTTATGAGACAAGTGTTCATGGGAACTTGCAAGTTAAAGCTTATGGTTCTACTGATCTGGGAGTTTCTTTTCTAGTTGAAGTGGATGGATGGCGATTGTTTCATGCTGGTGACTTAAATTGGTGGCATTGGAAATGGGACCATAAATATAATCAAGTGTTAGCTCAGAATCTTTTTGAAAAAGAAATGGATAAATTGGAAGGCTTGCAATTGGATGTGGCCTTCTTCCCTGTGGATAGTCGATTAGAAGAGTATCGATCAATTGGGGTGAAAGAATTTTGCAGTAGAGTTAATGTAGAGCAATTAGTAGCGATGCATACTCGCGGCGAAAGATGGAGTCCTCCTACTGGATTTTTCGCAAAGGGAAAAGTTGTTGCTTCTTGGTGTCCCATTTTTTCTGGAGATCGGTTACAAGTGAAGAAATCACAAAGAGCTGCCACTGAATTTTGATAAGTGGCAGCTCTTTTATATTGATTAGTATTTAACATAAAAAAATAAATGGAATATAATAATATAACTTAAATAATTTGGATGCTAAGCGAAAAAACTTCATCCTGAATTTAGGATGGAGTTTTATTATTGTATGGAATGAACTTATTTTTAGTTTTGGAGGGAAATAATAGTGAGAAATTTCGGCAAGATTACCATAGGCCAGTTAATTGATTTGAGGGCAAAAGAAAATACGAAGACAGAGGCCTTAGTGTATTCTGATCTTAATTTACGGTATAATTACGAGGATTTTCGCTACGTTTGCAGTCAGGCAGCTAAAGGTTTAATGAAGCTAGGCGTGCAAAAAGGAGAGCATATTGCCATTTGGGCTACAAATGTGCCCCAGTGGGTTATTACTCAATTCGGCAGTGCCAAAATGGGAGCAGTATTAGTAACAGTAAATACGAATTATAAGATCTTTGAATTAGAGTATTTATTAAAACAGTCGGATACAACTACCCTTATCTTAATTAAAGGGACAAAAAGTTCAGACTATATCAGTATGCTGTATCAACTTTGTCCTGAACTGCATAACTGCAAACCAGGAGAACTTAAATCACAAAGATTGCCTTTTTTGAAAAATATTATAGTAATTGATGAAAAGAACTATCCTGGTATGTTTACCTGGAATGAACTAATTGAAATAGGGAACACGGTAACGGATGAGGAGCTGGCAGTCCGTCAAGATTCTCTAGACCCGGATGATGTGATTAGCATGATGTATACTTCAGGGACGACAGGCTTTCCAAAAGGGGTTATGCTCACTCATAATAACTTGATTGGCAATGCCTGCAGTCTTGCAGAGTGCATGGACTTCACGGAAAAAGACCGATTATGCATTCCTGTTCCTTTTTTCCATTGTTTCGGATGTGTACTGGGAACAATGGCTTGTGTAGTATCTGGTGCCACAATGGTTCCAATTGTAGTGTTCAATCCCGTCAAGGTGCTTGAAACAATTGAAAAGGAAAGCTGCACAGCCGTCCATGGAGTACCTACGATGTTCATAATGGAACTAGAAGAAATGGGAAAAAACAAATATGATACCTCGTCTTTACGGACTGGTATTATGGCTGGATCACCTTGCCCCATTGAGGTAATGAAGAAAGTTGTAGATAAGATGGGAGTTAGAGAAATCACCATCACGTATGGTCAGACAGAAGCCTCACCGGGCATTACCATGACTAGAACCGATGATCCTCTAGAATTGCGGGTGACTACTGTAGGGCGAGCTCTGCCTAACGTAGAGGTGAAAATAATTGACTCGGAAACTGGCAAGGAAGTACCTAAAAATACACAGGGCGAGCTCTGCTCTCGAGGTTATAACACGATGAAGGGATATTATAAAATGATCGAAGCGACTGCTGCAGCTATTGACAATGATGGTTGGCTGCATACCGGAGATCTAGCAGTCATGGATGAGAATGGTTATTGTAAAATTACAGGGCGATTAAAAGATATGATTATCCGTGGCGGAGAAAATATCTATCCACGTGAAATTGAGGAATTTATTTATACGCACCCTAAAGTGAAAGATGTGCAAGTTGTAGGAGTACCTAGTGAAAAATATGGAGAGGAAGTCATGGCGTTTATCCAAATAAAGCCGGGAAATTCAATTACAGAAGAGGAGCTTAAGGAGTATTGCCGAGAGAAAATAGCTCGTTATAAGATACCCAAGTATATTGCCTTTGTAGACGACTATCCGATCACAGCCAGTGGTAAGATTCAAAAATACAAGCTGCGTGAACAGGCTATAAAAATCTTAGGCTTGCAGAATGCAGCCAAATAAAGAACTTAATGGTGATGTAGCCTATATTATTTTTAGAAAGAATTCCTACAAGGATACCTTGTAGGAATTCTTTTATCTAAAATTTTAAAAAAAATTAATAGATAAAGGAAATATTGAGTAAAACTATGAAATTCCAAGAAAATACTTCATATTACTGTTTTCCAAAAAAGATCAGTATAACCTTTTTGGGGAAACTATACCTTTTGGTATACGAAAAAAAATCCATAATGTTCTATACTAACTTATAAAGTGGCTAACATTTTATTAGCCACCTCTTCTTAGTCACAATGTAGCAAAAAAGATTATACATAAAATAACAGAGGAAGAGGGGGGAGACTGATAATCATACACGGTATTGTGACTAAAGAATATAAGTAAATTAGGGGGCGCATTTTTTTGAAAACCATATTACGTACAACAATGACACTAGTATTTCTGATTTATTTTAACGCGTTTGCTTATGCGCAATCGCCAAATGCACTTTACCAAGCTTCTACCATTAATGCCATCTTACAAGGAGTCTATGATGGAGAATTAACAATTAAAGATTTAAAAGATCAGGGTGATTTTGGTATTGGCACATTAAATGGCCTCGATGGTGAACTAATTGGTCTTGATGGAGAATATTATCAGATAAAAGCAGATGGACAAGTACTGAAACTAGAAGGAAATGTTAAAGTGCCGTTTGCGACATCTTCAAATTTTAAACCTGACAGGTTTGCAGAACTTCATGATCTAAACTATGAACAGTTACAGAAATCCTTAGACAAAATAACAAATGATAAAAATTATTTTTATGCGGTCCGCATTGATGGTGTTTTCGAGAATGTAAAAACGAGAGCCATTCCAAAACAGACTAAGCCATATAAAACATTAACAGAAGCAGCAAAAGATCAAACTGTATTTGATCTTAACAACATAAAAGGAACTATAATTGGGTTTTGGTGCCCTCAGTATGTTAACGGTGTTAATGTTCCTGGCTATCATTTACACTTTATCTCCGATGATCGTAAATACGGTGGACATATTTTAACTGGTAGTCTGAAATCAGGAAAAGTTCAGATTGCTCGTATAACTGACTTCCGCATGGTATTGCCGCAAGATGCTAGTGATTTTGGGAAAGCTGCGTTAAATGAAGACTATAGTGAAGAGTTAAAAGCAGTTGAACAATAAGGTTGAGCATAAACATAACGATTAATGCCAGTCAGTAAACAAATCTTGCAAACAAGGTAGTTTGCAGGATTTGTTTGCTGCAATACTGCTTTTTCGAATATTTGGTATAGTGAGGACTTATGAAGACTAGAATCAAAAGGAGATAGCTAATCTATGAAAAGTCTGCGCACCCAATTGGTAACAGCTGTTGCTATCACAATTACAGTTATCCTTCTCAGTGTTATGGGGATCTCATATTGGAGCACATCAAGCATAGTGCAAAGCAACTTAGAGGAAAAGTTTGAAATTAAGGCTAGAGAACTTGCCAACGGATTTGACATACGTATGCAGTTGGAAAAAACAACAATGACTTCATTTGGCAAACAAGGAACTCATCAGTTTTTAAACCTTACTGGAAATGTTCAAAAACAGTTAGAATTTACTAAAATGATGCATGATGATTTCACGCAGTGGAGCCCTGTCAGCTTTCTTCCTGATTTAACAGGAAAGGAAGTGGCAACAAGTTTAGGTAAAATCGTAGATGCATCAAAGCTTGATTATGTAAAACGGATTCCAGAGGGAAAACCTTTTATGGATAATCCGATTGTCTCTGTAACTACTGGTAAAGCCATCTTAGTCGGAGCTGCTCCTGTTTCTATTAATGGGAAAGTAGTAGGTGCAGTTGTTGGCGGTATTCCTTTAGATGAATTTACGAAAGAGATTGATGAAGCGAAAATTGGTCAAGCTGGTTATACAATATTAATCTCTCCTAATGGTATGATAGCTAGTCATCCCAATAAAGAGCTGGTAATGAAGAAGAATATCGAAGATTTGGGAAATGAACGACTGCTTGAAGCAATGAAAGATATAAAGAATGGTACGAGTGGACATTTTATTGGTCAAGTTGATGGAATTGAGTCAATTGTAGCCTTTGTACCGACTCAGGATCAATGGGGCGTGTTTACGGTTGCGCCCACGGCAGAAGAATTTGCACCTATAAAGCGACTTACCTGGATCTTTAGCGGTCTATTTTTATTAGGACTAATTATCTCTGTGGCTATTATTAATTTGATAGCAGGCAGAATTGTACGCCCCATAAAAGAAATGGCGGAATACGCAACAGCAGTTGCCGATGGAGACATAACAGAAGCGACTCTAAAGCAAAAGGATCATTCTCAGTACCAAATCAAAGATGAGGTTGGAATACTACGTGCGGCTATGATTCAGATGCGGTCCAACTTGTGGATCTTAATAAATCAAGTAGCTAATTCAGTCAATGAAGTGACGAGTTCGTCCATACAAGTAAAGGAAAGTGCAAATCAATCAGCGCAGGCTGCTAGTCAAGTTGCTATTGCAGTAACAGAAGTAGCAGCGGGTGTAGTTCGTGGGCAAGAGGCAACAAATAAAACAAGTAGTATTTTAAGAGGATTAATGGGACAAATCAATGACATGAAAACAAATACAGAAGCCGCAAATGGAATGGCAAATGTTGCTGTTGAAAAAACCAATATAGGTGGTCAAACGGTTCAAGTTGCGGTAAAACAAATGAATAATATCGGAGCAAGCGCAAAAACAGTAAATGACGCTGTCAGTAAATTATCGTTAGGATCCACTAAAATTAGTGAAATAGTGCAAATGATATCCGGGATTGCGGCCCAAACTAATTTATTAGCTTTAAATGCAGCAATTGAAGCTGCCCGCGCAGGGGAACATGGGCGGGGATTTGCCGTAGTAGCAGAAGAAGTTCGTAAATTAGCTGAACAATCACAAAATGCAACCGGACAAATTATTTCATTAATTCAAGAAACCAATAGCGATGTGGATAGTGCAGTTACGGCAGTACAGCGTGCTGTTGATGATGTACAATCGGGCATTGGACATGTCAACGAAGCGGGAGTGCAATTTTCTGAAATAGCGAATTTAGTAGGCAATGTATATCAACGAACATTGGAAATATTATCAACAGTGGATGAATTATTTGCTAATGGACGTATCATTGAAGCATCATCCAAGGATATCGAAAAAGTCATTAATGAAACGGCTTCTCATTCACAAACTGTATCTGCTGCAACAGAGGAGCAATCGGCATCTATGGAAGAAATTGCGGCATCTAGCGAGCATTTGGCTCATTTATCAAATGAACTGAAAAATAGCTTAAATAATTTTCGAATTTAATTGTAATAGGATTTTACTAATTAAATAGCTAAGGCGCCTTTCAAATTATTGAAAGGCGCCTTAGCTATTTAATCAGTAAAGGTCGCTATTAACAATAAAGATTAATTCTGTATTAAAGAATTACCTGTCATATTTTTGTCATATTTTCATGTTATGCTAATAACTAAAATGAATGAGGTCTCAGGATCTTAAAATATAATATAATAACAGAGTAATAGTTGCGTGCGCAACTATTACTCTGTTATTATATTACTTAAGGCTTCACATAAGAAAAACTACAAATGACCTTACTCTGCGAGCACCTCGATCTGGTATGATTGGTTTTCGGCAGGCAGAAGTAGGCAACATCGTATCAGCTGGTCAGAAAGTGTTATCTATTGTTGATAATAGTAATATCTATATAGACTGCTCCGTATCAGAGCAAGATATCGGGCAAGTGGTTCTAGGTTTACCTACGACTATAGGGATTGAATCTTTGGGTAAGTCATTTACTGGAAAGATTATTTACATCAGTCCATCCATAGATAGTAAAACACAAGCCTTTGCCATTCGGATGATCCTTGACAAGCCTGAAGACAGTATTCGAAGCGGAATGTTTGCTCGTACCAAGATTAATACGATCCTAAGGTCACAAACCTTATTCGTGCCAAAAGAAGCTGTTTTGTCTTTAAATGGTAAAGATCGCATTTTTGTAGTGAACAGCAGCAATCAAGTAGAAGAACGCATTCGCGCCTCTTTAAGGGGGGATTGACCGAGCCTCGTGGTGTAGTCTGGGATTTTATGGATCTGATGGAACAAGGTGCAGTCACTAAATATGAGACGGTTTTACGCTGGGGTTTAAGTAATAGTAAAAAAGTCATTGCTGTCGTACTGATTTTATTCTTTGTAACTATTTCCTTAATCCCCTTAGGGGTTATTGGTTCAGAATATATGCCCCGCACAGATGAAGGTAGTTTTCGTGTCTCAGTAGAGCTATCCGTTGGCCAAAACATTCAGCAGTCAGATCTTGTCGTAAAAGAATTAGAAGAATATCTATCAACCATTCCTGAAGTAACAAATTATCTGTCTAGCGCGGGTACACCTTCCAGTAATAATGGTTCTCTTAGTGTGCAATTGGTTGATCGTAAAGATCGTGATCGGACAGTTTGGCAAATTACTGATCAAGTACGAGCCTATGCAAAGCAAAATTTCCCAAACGTCATCATAAGGGTGAATGAATCACAATCTTCCGTAGCTGGAGTTTCAGGTGGAGGTGGAGGGGGCGGGGGCGGGGCTCCCATACAAATACAATTACTGGGCTCTAATATGGATAATTTAGTTGCATCTTCGTATCAAACCCAAAGCATACTTTCGCAAATACAGGGAATAAAAGACATCCGCAGTTCTTATACAGAGGGGATGCCTGAAATCCAAATGACGATTGATCGTGACAGATTAAAATTTTATAATAGTTCAGTAGCTGAAGTTGCAAATGTTTTTAATGCTGCAATTGCTGGACAACAGGCTGGCGTGTATGCCAATGATCCATTTAACGATGGTCAAGATACGGATATTACAGTTCGCATTAAAGGAAGTGATGGCTTTGCAATGCAGGACATTCGGTCACTGCCGGTTATGGCTGGCAACCATCAAATATCTTTAGGAGACATTGCTGTTCTACGTGAAGGTACAGGACCAGTCATGCTGCAACGGGTAGACAACAACGTTCCATAACGATACAAGCCAATATAACCGATCGTCCTTTAAATGAAGTATTACAAGAGATTACAAAGAAACTGACACCCAAAGATCTAGGTACTGGTATTAGCTATCGCTATACGGGGCAGGCAAATAGTATGAGTGATACGTTTGGTCAAATGTTTCAAGCGCTGGGCTTATCGCTTATATTAGTTTATATGTTACTAACTGTTCTATACGAGTCGCTTTTAACTCCATTTATTCGTATGTTTTCTCTTCCACTAGGGATGATAGGGTCACTGTTATTCCTACTGATTACTAATAATACCATCAATCTATATTCTCTCATTGGTATATTGGTCATGGATGGCTTGGTTGCCAAAAATGGAACCTTGCTCCTAGATTATACAATAACGCTAATGGATCGAGGCGTTGGGGCTTTTGATGCTATCATTGAAGCCGGCAAAACAAGATTAAAACCAATTTTTATGACAACGATCACCATGGTTGTTGGTATGCTGCCCACAGCATTAGCATTAACAGAAGGCTCGGAGACAAGAGTCAGTATGGCATGGGTTCTAATTGGTGGTTTATTAAGTTCAACCGTGTTTACGCTGCTTATTATTCCGATTATTTTTCTATTCTTTCAGAACCATCCTATCAATTTTATGAAGAGGCTGAGTTTTCTTTCTAAATGGATACAAAAATCCAAGTAAGAAAACTAATTTCCCTTTCCTATACAATAAAAAGGAACTTTAATAAGTTCCTTTTTATTGTATAAAATATTGTTTAATCCCGTTGTAAATTCCCATAGCTACCTTTTTATTAAAATCACGATTGATAAGTAGTTTTTCTTCTTTCGGATTAGAAATAAAAGCAGCTTCTGTTAGTATGGCTGGCATGTTTGTATTTTTGAGAACATAAAAATCACTTGGCTGAGAGCCTCTATCATACAAATTCAATTGACTCACCATATTAGCCTGAACGAAACGGGCAAGATCATCGTTACTGCCTGGGCTGAAATAGGTTGTTGTACCAGTTCCGTGTTCGGCAAATGCATCGGTGTGAATGCTGACAAACAAGTCAGCATTGGCCTGATTGGCGATATCGACGCGAGCTTGCAGTTCGTCAATGTCCGAAGATCCGTCTGTGGCAACATCTCGATCAGACGTCCGAGTCATAATGACAGTTGCTCCTCCGGCAGAAAGTAATTCATGTAAGTCACGAGCGATTGCCAGTGTAACATCTTTTTCGGCAACACTGTTAGGACCGATGGCACCAGCATCACTACCGCCATGGCCAGGATCAACAACGATCACTTTGTTTTTGAGGGGTTTCTTGGTTTGATATTCTCGAATCGCATTGATGTTTTGACTCTGGGAACCATATGCAGCAGCACTAGCTGTCATAGAGGTTGAGATCATTCCAAGTACCAGCAGAGCTATAAACGTAAGAGGTAATCGTAGCTGTCTTTTCATTTATTCATCCTTACTCATTATAGATTTTAGTCAGTTAAGTAAATTATACTCTATATTCGTTCCCTGCGGTTAACGTAATATTTCCCATTGATAAGATACAATAAAGGCGATTACTTGATATAAAGCTGCAAGAATTAGCCTGCAATATTTTGCAAGCATGCTAAATATTGCACAGAGATTGGTCAGGCTTGTGCTTTGATTTATAGTGATTTTGTTATAAGGATGAATTAAATCTGATTGGCATGTTTCTTGCAATTCACTTTGAAAAGTTAGAAAATTTAAATTATTATTCTAAAGGGGGAACCAGTATGGAAATTATAAATTCTATGGAGAATTATGACTATGAGCAACTTGTCTTTTGCCAGGATAAGGCGTCCGGTTTGAAGGCCATTATTGCGATTCATGATACGACACTGGGGCCAGCATTGGGCGGAACGCGAATGTGGCCCTATACCAGTGAAGAAGAAGCTGTTATTGATGCATTGCGACTAGCTCGTGGCATGACTTTTAAAAACGCTGCAGCAGGTCTTAATTTTGGTGGAGGAAAAACAGTCATTATTGGCGACCCAAGAAAAGATAAAAGTGAGGCGTTGTTTAGAGCCTTCGGCCGATTTGTTGAAAGTCTCAATGGACGTTATATCACTGCGGAGGATGTAGGAATCTGTGTTGAGGATATGGATATTGTGAGCCAGGAAACGAAGCATGTTAATGGCGTAGGAGCCATAGCTGGATCTAGCGGCGACCCTTCTCCAATCACTGCTTTTGGGGTATTAAAAGGCATGCAGGCCTGTGCTAAAGAGGTTTGGGGAAGTGAACAGCTGAAAGGAAAAACAGTGGCACTTCAAGGACTTGGTCATGTGGGTTATTATCTGGCTAAACATCTGCATCAAGAAGGTGCTAATCTTATTGTAGCTGATATTAATGAGCACAACGTGGAACGTGTGGTAAAAGAATTGGGAGCGACAGCGGTTAATCCCGATGCTATTTATGGTGTAGAATGTGATATTTTTACTCCGACAGCTCTTGGAGCAATTATTAACGACCATACCATCCCACAGTTTAAGTGCCGTATTATTGCGGGTGCCGCTAATAATCAACTTGGAGAAAATCGTCATGGAGATTTACTTCATAGTAAAGGAATCTTGTATGCTCCTGATTATATCATTAATGCTGGAGGGGTAATTAATATAGCGGATGAATTGAATGGCGACTACAATAAAGAGCGAGCCTTAAGAGCTGTTGAAATCATTTATCGGAATATTGAAGAAATTATTGCTATTTCAAAACGGGATAATATACCTACTTATAAGGCAGCTGACATTTTAGCTGAACGGCGGATCGATACATTAGGAAAAGTGCGCAGTACCTTTTTATCACCTGCTAGAAGATGATTCTTAAAAAACCAGGCTGGAATAAATTTTATGGAGGAAGCAAATGAATTATACACAAGAGTATCGTACTAAATTGACCACGGCAGAAAGAGCAGTTAAAGTCGTTCAGTCTGGTGATTGGGTTGATTATAATTTTACGTTAGCCCAACCCGTGGCCTTAGATAAGGCGCTAGCAGCACGAAAAAATGAACTAGTAAATGTGAAGGTAAGAGGAGGCTTTTCATTAAGGCCTTTAGAAATTGTTAATGCCGATCATGAAAGAGAACATTTCTTTTATAATAGTTGGCACTTTAGCCCTTATGAGAGAAAATTGAGTGACCGAGGTCTATGTAACTATATACCCATGATTTATCGCAACAAACCATTATTTTATCGTAAGAGTTTGGAAGTAGATGTAGCAATGTTTTCAGTGGCCCCAATGGATAAACATGGATACTTCAATTTTTCTCTCACTAACTCTGCATCCAGGGCTATCTGTGAGAAAGCTAAAATTATCATACTAGAGGTAAATGAAAAATTACCGATTGCTTTGGGAGGACAAGAAAATTGTATCCACATTAGTGATATTGACTACATAGTAGAAAGTAGTAATCCAGATTTGCCAGTCATTCAATCTGCGGAAGCTACAGATACGGATAGGAAAATTGCTAAGTTGATTATAAAAGAAATAAATAACGCATCTACAATTCAATTGGGTGTGGGGGGGTTACCCAATGCGGTAGGTACAATGATTGCTGAGTCTGATCTAAAAGATTTGGCTATACACACGGAAATGTTAGTGGATGCCTATTTGATAATGGCAAAATCAGGAAAAATCACCAATCGATATAAAAACGTTGATAAAGGAAAAGGTGCTTGGGCTTTCTGTGCCGGAAGCCAAGAATTATATGATTGGGTTGATGGAAATAGCGGATTAGCCTCCTATCCAATTGACTATACCAATGATCCAAATGTGATGGCGAATATTGATAATCTTGTTACCATTAATAGTTGCGTTGAAGTTGATATTTTAGGACAAGTGACAGCTGAAACATCGGGTTCTCGTCAGATCAGCGGCACGGGCGGACAGCTTGATTTTTTGAACGGAGGTTATTTGTCCAAAGAGGGAAAAAGCTTTATCTGTTTTAATTCTACCTTCATTGACAAAAAGACTGGATTAATGAAATCTAGAATAGTCGTAGATCTGCCCACGAATGCAGTAGTAACAGATCCGCGTACACAAGCTCATTATTTTGTAACAGAGTGGGGGATGGCTAATTTGGCTGGACGATCAACTTGGGAGAGGGCAGAGAGGATTATTGAAATTGCTCATCCTAATTTTCGTAAAGAGTTAATTAAAGGTGCCGAGAAGCTAGGAATATGGCGTAGATCCAACAAAATTAGTTAATGTATTGTGCGTATAGTCTCTCGGAAAGTCCCATTTAGGATGGTAAAGGATGAGCATAACTAACGCTCCAATCTTCTACTTAATCTACTACGCTTATAGTTATGCTCTTCCTTTGCCTGTCTACGGCTATATATGCTTGTTTTACGAGAGTATACTATGAAGCGGAGAGGAAAATCTGTATGGGAAACAGGAGGAATGAATCATGCCAAGACCGGTATTTAATCAAGAAAGATGTAAAGGCTGTGGACTTTGTGTCGTGGCCTGTAGAAAAAATATCATTGTTATTAGTGATTCTCTAAACAGCAAGGGCTATCACCCAGCAACTTGTTCCGATGAATCCGCGTGTATCGGCTGCATAATGTGTGCTAAGGCTTGCCCGGATGTGGTAATTGAAATTTATAAATAGATGGGGAGTGGTGAATGTGTCTGAAACAAGACTAATGAAAGGGAATGAGGCTATCGGCGAAGCCGCCATTGTTGCTGGCTGCAGATACTATTTTGGATATCCGATCACGCCACAAACCGAATTAATGGAATATATGGCAAAGAGAATGCCTCAGATTGAGGGAGTATTTTTGCAAGCAGAAAGTGAAATTGCCGCCATTAATATGGTATATGGTGCTGCTGGCGCAGGAGCGCGTGTTATGACCTCGTCATCTAGCCCAGGTATAAGCTTGAAAGCAGAAGGTATTTCATACTGCGCGGGAGCAGAGCTTCCTTGTGTGATTGTTAATATTATGCGGGGTGGCCCTGGACTTGGCAGTATTCAACCGGCTCAGGCAGATTACTTTCAGGCTACGAAAGGTGGAGGGCACGGTGATTATCGAAATATTGTTCTGGCTCCCAACTCTGTGCAAGAAATGGCAGATTTAACAATGCTCTCCTTTGATTTAGCGGATAAATATCGCAATCCGGTAATGCTGCTTGGTGATGGTGCTCTTGGACAGATGATGGAACCAGTGAACCTTGAAGAAAAACCTTTTGTTCCACAGGAAAAACCTTGGGCCGCTAATGGGCTGGGAGAACGAACAAAGCCCAATATTATTAACTCTTTATATCTTAAGCCAGAGCAACTAGAAGCACATAATATCCATCTTCAGAATAAGTACCAAAGGATAATAAAACAAGAATGCCGCTGGGAAGAATTTAGCGTAGAAGATGCAGAATTAATCGTAGTGGCTTATGGCATTACCTCCAGGATCGCTCGATCGGCTATTGAAATGGCTAAACGAGATGGACTTAGAGTGGGACTCTTTCGACCGATGAGTCTATGGCCATTTCCTAGTGAACGATTATTAACATTGGCTAAACAGACAAGGGCTTTCTTAGTGACAGAGCTTAGTGCCGGACAAATGATAGAAGATGTACGTCTTGCCACAAGACAAATTAAACCAGTCCATTTTTATGGTCGTATGGGTGGTATGATGCCGAGTTCCAGAGAAATATATAATCAAATCAACCTCATCGTGAGAGAAAAGGAGGCAGTGAAATGAACTCTAAACTTTATGCAAGATCAGAAGCGTTAACTGATGCTCCTTTTCATTATTGCCCTGGATGCCAACATGGGATTGTTCATCGAATCATTGCTGAAGTTATTGATGAATTGGGAGTCCGGAAGCAAATAATTGGCGTTGCTCCTGTAGGATGTTCGGTCTTGGCTTATGAATATTTTAATTTTGACATAGTTCAAGCTTCTCACGGGCGTGCGCCTGCGGTTGCAACAGGCGTAAAAAGAGTATGTCCAGATTCCACCGTATTTACCTACCAAGGTGATGGTGATCTTGCTTCGATTGGATGTGCTGAAGTGGTGCATGCTGCTGCCAGGGGAGAAAGAATTACGACTATTTTTATAAACAATGCTATTTATGGGATGACTGGCGGGCAGATGGCCCCTACCACATTAGTAGATCAAGTAACGACGACTTCACCTTACGGGCGCAACGTGAATCAGGCCGGGACTCCTTTATGTATTTCCGAGATGCTATCAACGATACAAGGCGCTCGGTTCATTGCCCGGGTTGCCGTTAATAATCCATCGAATATGGCAAAAGCAAAAGCTGCCATCAAAAAAGCATTTCAGCTGCAAAACAGTGGGGAAGGTTTCTGCTTGGTAGAAGTGTTATCTACCTGTCCCACCAATTGGGGTATGACGCCTCTTGAAGCGGTCAAATGGTTGGAAACAAATATGATACCTCAATATCCTTTGGGCGTATTTAAAGATGCAGGAGGAGAGTAACATGACTCACGAGATGATTCTAGCAGGGTTTGGCGGGCAAGGTGTTATGGTTATGGGGCAATTGTTAACCTACGCTGGAATGTTGGAGGGGGCGCATGTCTCCTGGATTCCTTCTTATGGTCCAGAAATGCGGGGGGGGACAGCAAACTGTTCGGTTATTATTTCCCAAGAACCAATTGGTAGTCCGATTGTCACGGAAGCTACAGCAGTAGTGGCGATGAATTTACCTTCATTCGAAAAGTTTGAGTCTTCTTTGTCTTCTGGTGGAATCTTGGTATTAAATAGTTCTTTAATTGATCGACAAAGTAAACGGGATGACATTAAAACCTACAACGTTCCTGCTAATGAAATTGCTAACTCCTTGGGAGATGCAAGAATGGCGAATATGGTTGCTTTAGGAGCACTCAATGCAGCTCTTGGTTATATAGTGGATACTTCACGAATTATGGAAGCATTCAAGAAAATTTTTGCAAAAAAACCTGGCATTATTGCACCGAATGAGCTGGCAATATTAACAGGGGTTAAACATATAACTGGTTAATAAAGGGAAAGGATATTGCAGATATAAAGAAGATGTGACTTAGGGACTAAACAAGTACGTAATTTTTTGCATATTTATAATGCATAAAATTGCGTACTTGTTTATATTAATTTCAAATGAAACAGGAATTTATAAGTTAATATGGAAATATGCGCTATAGTAGGATTATTGTTATGTATCTCATTTCTGGTACTATATTTGTGCGGGGGAGAAAATATGAAATGTATAGAGAAAAGTGCCTTTCAAACTGCATGGGACTTTGGCAGCCGTCAAATGAGAGATCTTTTTAATTCAACGAGTGATGGAATGATTGTCGTCAATGAAATGGGTGTCATTATTCTTATTAACATAGCAGCAGAGAGGATACTGGGCATACCTGTGCAAGATGCATACGGACAGCTTGCAAGAGACATTATTACCGGCAGCCGTCTCGATAGTGTATTGGAGACAGGAGTTGCTGAACTTAATCAAAAGCAAATGATCGGTGAAACATACATTGTCACGAATCGCGTTCCACTGCGGGATGAAAAGGATCAAATTGTGGGCGTGGCTGCAGTGTTTCGAGAATTTACCGAAGTAGAGCAGTTAACGGAAGAACTTACCTCCAGAAATGAAATGCAGAAATTTTTAGAAACAATTATAGATGTTACCCAGGATGCCATTTCGGTGGCAGATCAAGAGGGAAAGATTATTATGGTGAATCAGGCTTATACTCAAGTCATTGGAATGCCCAAGGAGGAAGTAGTCGGCAAGTTGTCTACTGTTGATATCCGAGAGGGAGAGAGTATGCACTTGCAGGTAGTGAAGACTTTAGATGCGGTACGTGGAATTCCCTTAAAGGTGGGACCAGGCAATCGAGAGGTTTTAGCAAGTGTCTCGCCGATTATTATTAAAGGTAAATTGCGTGGCAGTGTGGGGGTCGTTCATGATGTTTCCGAAATTAAACGACTTAGTAAGGAGCTAGCTCGTACACGAATGCTGGTGAACCGATCTCAGCCACGTTATACTTTTGAAACTATGGTGGCAACGGATGCGGCCATGTCCCTTGCCGTAGAGCAATCGCGTCACGCTGCAACAACACCAGCGACAATACTGTTATCCGGAGAAAGTGGAACTGGGAAAGAGGTATTTGCTCATAGCATACATTATGCCAGCCACCGAAATAATAAGCCCTTTATTCGGGTTAATTGTGCAGCATTGCCGGAGACTTTATTTGAGAGTGAGCTTTTCGGCTATGAAGCAGGAGCTTTCAGCGGTGCTTTACGAGGCGGGAAGAAAGGATTATTTGAAGAAGCAAACGGTGGGACTATTTTTCTAGATGAGATCGGTGAGATCCCTTTGATGGTTCAAGCAAAGCTCTTAAGAGTTTTACAAGAGCGTGAGTTCACGAAGGTCGGTGGGGTAAAATCCAGGAGTATTGATGTGCGGGTAATTGCTGCTACAAATCAAAATTTGGATATTGCAGTGAAAAAAGGTTCCTTTCGCGAAGATTTGTACTATAGACTAAATGTCTTCCCCATTGTCATTCCGCCATTGCGTCACAGAATGGCAGATTTACCACAGTTAATTGTGCATATATTAGAAAAACTCAATCAAGAATACGGAAGGAATGTAACCGCAGTTTCCCCTGAAGCGATTGCCGTATTTCGTGAATACCTGTGGCCGGGCAACGTAAGAGAGCTGGAAAATGTTCTTGGCCGAGCGTTGATAAACATGCAATTTTCTGAGACGACAATCTTAAATAGACATCTTCCACCATTTTTTCGAGAAATAAAGGCTGCTCATATCGTGGATACGCATTTTCCTCACAGTAGTTTAACCCAAATGCTGGAGGCAGTAGAACGTAAAATTATTGAGGATTGTTTAAAAAAGAATGAGGGAAATAGAACACAGACTGCACTCCAATTAGGAATTGCGATTCGTAGTTTGTACTATAAAATGGAAAAGCTTAAAATTAAAAGTGAAGTTATCTAGAACGTAACAAAAAACATAAAGATCAAGGGTTGCGCGAAAATGCAGTCCTTGATCTTTATTTGAAGCTGCATTAAAAGCAGTTTCGTACCATTTTTATTGATATTGCATTTCTGACAGGGGTTGATAAACATGCATGGCGGAATGCATCGTGTTGGCTTGCATAGTTGATATGTGGTGCATCGCTCTTTGATGCATATGTATTAACATATCATATACCATATTCATACATGAGGTACAACAATTCATGACCATCTTCCGCATGGTATCATCAGAGCAAGACATGGTTGCAACGCTCAAAGACATAACACATGCTTTAAGCGAACTTGCCATACAACATACCATATCACGCTCATCTAATCGGCTGGCATTCATGTTAATTGGTTGATGCATTTGATTGATACTGGATTGCCAGCTCATGATGCGATCGGGCATGATTTGGTTAATTTCTTTGGTTTGCATATATTTGAGGATATTATTACACATGCTCATCATATGCTCCAACTGTCTATCCATCATAGACGTCATTTGGGGTTCTCTAACTTGAGGACGGTACATACGAAATGTATTCATGCAGTTGACCATTGTTGTTATAGCTTCGCCAACATGCACCATTTGATGAGCTTCTACCAGCATGTGTCCCCTTCCCATTTCACCCATTTTTTGTGCTTGTAGTGATCGTTTCATTCCATAGTTCATAAAAAATACCTCCTTAAATTTATATCCTGTGACATTTTCCCTATTCGAGTTTGAAATATTCTCTAATTTTAAGAAAAGGTAAGAAATTTATAATTGTGAGTGTCATTTAACTATAGCCTTAGAAGGGGAAAAATGAAATATGGAGAATATTGGGCTGTAAGAGATATTTTTAAAACGAATGATGCATAGAATTTTGATATCAGGAGGATGAAATGAAAAGATGGAGGCTTCTAGCTCTTGCTTTTCTGGCTGCATTTTGTTTGAACAGCTATGTATTTGCGTCTTACTCACCTAACCTTGAGGAAAGACCGATTGCTTTTGACCCAGGTAAAAGCATGGGATATTTTTTGTGGCAGGATACAGACGGGTTACACCTGAGAATCACATCTACTGGAATTCCTCATACTTTCAGTGGAACGGTTCGTACAGATGGGAGATTTGAGAATGTTTTAGGAAGATATCAGGGTGGAAATGAAGACTATTTTGAAGTTAATAAAGGCCAGAATAAAATCATATATAATTTTACGACTGCCAAAGACGAAGAGGGACTTGATTTTCAGCTTTCTTATGGGAGCTATGTGAAATTTAGTTTATCGTTAGATGGAGAATCCATTAATTCGGAACAAATCTTTATTGGCAAAGATGGATGGCATCCTGCCAGGTATGAGTTTACTCTTCGACAAGATGGTGAACATTTAAAATACGCTGATGGTGAAAAAGTTATAATCATTGGCGGTGGTTTTTGGTGGCCTAGAGGGGATGGTCACAGGTGATTTAGTATATTTTGATATTTCGGGACTTTATACGCGCTATCGGCAATAGCGCGTATTTTGACTCCTCTTGTTTTAATAATAAAAATTTGGGATAATAAGAAACAGATTGGTAGGCTCCAAATACCTAATGATAATAAAAGATATTTTTATTAGTTTGAAAAGAGGACAACGAATGAACAAAGCATCCTTTTATGGATTGACATTAAATCAACTAGAAACATGGCTTATAGAACGTGGACATAAAAAATCTCGTGCAGTGCAAGTATGGCAGTGGGTTTATCGGAAAAGAGTAATGTATTTCTCCGAAATGACTGATGTTAATAAAGAGTGTATTCAATTATTAGCAGATCATTTTGTTATCGAAACACTAAAAGAACACTGTAGGCAAGAAGCAGCAGATGGAACGGTCAAGTTTTTATTTCAGCTGTTTGATGGCAATTTAATTGAAACCGTTCTAATGAGAAATAAATTTGGTTTGTCGGTTTGTGTTACAACACAAGTTGGCTGTAATATTGGATGTAGTTTTTGTGCAAGTGGCTTATTAAAGAAAAAACGCGATTTGTCCAGTGGCGAAATTGTGGAACAAATTATGAAAGTGGAACAGTATTTAGATCAAGAGAATCAAGAAGAAAGAGTCAGTCATGTTGTAGTGATGGGAATTGGCGAACCACTTGATAATTTTGGAAATCTAATCGATTTTTTATTAATTATCAAAGAGCATAATGGTCTAGCCATTGCTGCAAGGCGGATCACCGTATCGACCAGCGGACTTGCAGATCGAATTGTTGAATTTGCCGATACGAATTTGCAGGTTAATTTAGCAATTTCTCTACATGCGCCAAATAATGAACTTCGATCGCGGATCATGAAAATAAACCGCGTTTTTTCTATAGAGCAAATAATGCAGGCTGTTGATTACTATCTGGCAAAAAACAATAGAAGGATTACGTTAGAATACATTCTCTTAAAGGATATGAATGATAGTAGTCAGCATGCTCTTGAACTTGCAGAGCTAATTGGTGATAAAAAGAAAAGTGTCAATGTAAACTTAATTCCTTATAATCCAGTAGACGAGCATAGTCAATATCAAAGAAGCGAGCTAGAAGCCATGCGGACGTTTTACGATATACTGAAAAAGAATGGTATTCATTGCAGCAAGCGTCTCGAGCATGGAACCGATATTGATGCTGCTTGTGGGCAGTTAAGAAGTAAACAAATCAAAGAAGCCAGGCAAAATAATCATGGTTAACAAACATATTTATTAAGAGGGCCTCCTGCACCAATTCGAAAGGAATTTTTGTAGAGGTTTGTATTTTAGAATTCTTAAAATTGAGGCACAATAGCCAGAGTAAATGGATTATGATACAATCCTAGATATGATCTTCGCAGGCAGCCGATTGATGGTGCCTCAGTTCATATGAATCTTTTCTATAAGATGGAGGTCGACATGGACGATCAAGAAAGACAAAAAGAAGCAATAAAACTAGAGGAAACTCTTAAAGAAATAAAAAAACAACTAGCAATAAGTGAAGAAAATTGTGTAGTAAAACAATCTGAACTCAAAGAAACGCTATTAAATTATTGGGAAAAATGTGGCAGTGATGAAGCGCAATTGGTAGAAACCGCAAATCGTCAGCGGGCACTTTCATCCTTAACCCATAGCACACCTCTTAAATTAAGAAAAATGCTAAACTCACCTTACTTCGGACGTATTGATTTTATCGAAGAGGATACTGGGATTGAACCCCAGGAAGAAGAAGTATATATTGGTCTTTCTACGTTAATGGATGAAGAAACAGGAGAATTCCTCATTTATGATTGGCGGGCACCTATTTCGAGTATGTTTTATGATTATGGGTTAGGTGAAGCGGCTTATCATTGTTCCGAAGGAAGCATCAATGGAAAGATCATACTAAAACGTCAATATAAAATAGCAAACGGTTGTATGCAGTATATGTTTAATGCTGATTTAAAAATAGATGATGAAGTTCTGCAAGAAATACTAGGTAAAAGTGTTGATGATAAAATGCATACCATTGTTAACAGCATTCAACGTGAGCAAAATCAAATTATTCGTGATGCAAATCATAGAGCACTTTTTGTAGAGGGGCCAGCAGGCAGTGGTAAAACTTCTGTAGCCTTGCACCGTATCGCATTTTTACTTTATCGTGATAGAAAGAGTATTAATGAGAAAAATGTTCTGATTCTCTCACCGAACCATTTATTTAGCGACTATATTTCCAATGTTTTACCGGAAATGGGAGAAGAAAATGTGCTGCAAAAAACATTTCACGATTGTGTGTTCGAGGCAATAAACCAGCTTCCCATAAAATTTGAAACCCGTACGTTTCATCTGGAAACGGTATTGTCAAATGGGAGCGACCACCAGCAGACCCTGCGTGCAGAAAATATACGTTTTAAATCATCTCGCAATTTTGAGAATATCCTACGGGAATATCTAGAATGGATACAAACAAGCTTAGTGGATGAGTATCCAGATATTGAGTTTCGCGGGCAATTGATCTTTCAAAAAGAGGAGTGGAAACATTATTTTCTTGGGAATCTTTCCGATATGCCAGTGAAGATTCGATTAGAAAAGATAAGAGCGGTGATCGAAAGCAGAATGCGCCCGCTGTTTCATGCTGTTCGTAAGGAAAAGGAAGCTGAAATTGTAAATCGCGCTGAAGAAGTTGACGAGAATACCATTAAAGCTCTGGCAAGAATTGCAGCCCGGGAAGAGTTTGGTTCCTTTTACGAGAAAATTGACAGATTGACGAAATTGAGTCCGCTGGCAGAATATCGAAGACTATTTAAAGGGGGCTGGCTGCTTGCCAGGTCGTCAAATAAAACTGATTTTCCTGAAAAATGGCAGTCTATTCAAAGACAAACCCTTTCTTACTTAAATAATGGTGTGCTGCCATACGAAGATACTCCAGGATTTATTTATTTTCAAGGTGTGCTGCAAGGTTTTCCCATAAATCGCGATATTAAACATTTGATCATTGATGAAGCCCAGGATTACACCAGAATGCAATATCAAATACTTGTGACACTCTTTCCTAACTCTACATGGACGGTAGTAGGAGATCCTGCACAAGCCGTGCATCCGTTTTTAAATACAGCAAGCTTTACCGATATGAGTGAAATTATCGGAAATGAAAAATCAATTGCCTTCCGACTAACGCGCAGTTACCGATCGACAAAGCAAATTCAGGCTTTTTGTCAGGCGATACTTTCTGATAAAACAAAAGTAGAATCAATTAATCGTTCAGGAGCTTTACCCACAGTAACCAAAATTGAAAATCTTCACGAGTACACTCCTGTTCTCGTTTATACTATTAAGAATATCCTTAAAGAAGGATGGCATTCAATAGGCATTATTTGTAAGAATACCTATCAATCGAAAAAAGTTTTTTCAGAGCTAAAAGAGCATATTGATTTGAATCTTGTAATTGATGAGGAGGACTCATTCCATCAAGGAATTGTTGTAATTCCATCGTATTTAGCAAAAGGATTAGAATTTGATGCGGTGTTGGTCGTTAATGCTGATACAATTAACTTTAGTAGTGAAGAAGAACGTCATATATTATATACAATATGCACACGTACATTGCATCGTTTAAGTCTTTTTTATTATGGAAAACCCTCGCTTTTCTTAAGGGAGATGGATGAGAAGCTTTATGAAATCACACCGATTTGTAAATGACAATGTATTGCTTAGCATGTAGTTGTTCATAGATGTAAAGATTCGTATAAAAGGAGGCTTTTAAATTATGGAAGAAAATAAGAACAAAGAAAATGAAATCATTTTAGCAAGCACCGAGCCTTCAGAGGAAAACGAACTTCCTGAAAAAAAGAAAAGTAAATGGGGTTGGTTTACGAGCTTTGGCGGATTATTGCTGCTTTTCAAAGCAGGAAAGATATGGGCGCTCATTAAAGGAGCTTTTATATTTCTTAAATTTGGAAAATTTCTAACTACTGGTTTGTCAATGATGCTAATGATTATCACGTATACCTTTCTATATGGATGGAAATACGCCATAGGCATTGTCTTGTTATTGTTTATTCATGAAATGGGACATCTGACTGCTTCTAGGCGATTGGGAATTGATACGAGCCTACCGATGTTTATCCCCTTTATCGGTGCCATCATTCAAATGAAACAAGCACCGAAGGATGCCAAGACAGAAGCGATTGTTGGTATCGCTGGCCCAATTTTCGGAGCTCTTGGTGCATTTGTCTGTCTCTTGCTTGGAGAAATCTTTAATTCCGCATTGTTGCTTGCACTAGCATATTTTGGTTTTTTATTAACTGCTTTTAATCTCATTCCGGCCCATCCCCTTGATGGTGGACGGATTGTTACTGCCATATCCCTAAAACTTTGGATAGTTGGAATCCCAGTAATGGTATTTTTCTCCCTATATTTCTTTAATCCAATTGGTATTTTGATCTCTATATTGGCCATAAAAAAAGCATGGGAAGTATGGAAAGATCGAGAAAATCCCTATTATGATACAGATAGTAGTTTCCGTTTTAAAATGGGGTTATCCTATTTTTCTCTGTTTGCTTTGTCTGCCTATTATACTTACAGTATACATGAAGTACTGAATCGATAATTCGCTCTTGCAGTGAAGTTATAACTCTAATTACGCTATAGTCACCTATTTGATAACAAAAAGAAGTGGAAAAATCATTTTTTGATTTTCCGCTTCTTTTTATGTTACATACTTTGTATATCTGCTTACTTTGCAGGATAATGTAGGCAATTACAAGAAAATTCAGTATAATATAGTTGATTATAGCAAGTTTTTTCAAGAGGGGATGAGTAGGTGGCTAAATTACATGCAGTATTATTTGAAAAACCAGCAGTTTATTGGAATGATCAAAAAATGATATTCCCTTTTGCAAAAATGGAAGCCTTGTTGTACTATCTTTTGGTTACTGGTGAAGCTACACGAGAGGGTTTGGCAGCACTGCTCTGGGGGGATATGGGAGATCATGCCGCGAAACGAAATTTACGCAATACGGTGTATCTGTTGAGAAAAATGTTTTCAGTGGATTTACTGATTACTTCATCCCGGGCAAAGATTGTATTAAATCCAGATATAGTGGCAGCGACAGATTTGGAGCTATTGACGGTAACTGATATTGTAAAATTTTTAGAAAAAAATTCTGGTGAGTTTTTAGGTGGTTTTTATTGTAAAGATGCAGCCAGTTTTGATGAATGGGTTACCGAAAAACGCGAGCAGTTTAGGATCGATAGTATAAAGTATTTGACTAAATATATCATAAAGCTAATAAACCAAAAAGAGTATACGTCAGCCAAGAAATATTTAAAGCAATTGATTGGGATGGATGCATATAACGAAAGTGCCTATCGGGTATTGATGAAAATCTATGAAAAAGAAGACTCTTATAAAGCAGTGGAAATCTATCAAGATCTTGAGAGAAAAATGGCACAGGATTTGTCTTTGCTGCCTAGTGCTAAGACCCAGGAACTCTACAGGCGGATTAAGGACCGGAAAAGCAGCAGAACCATTGAAGAAGGGGTAGTTAGTAACCAGAGATTTTTCGGAAGGGAAAAAGAATTACTGCAATTGCGCCTATGGCTGGATGACTTCTATCAAAAGGGCCATAGTAAGCAGATGATATTGCTGCAGGGAGATCAAGGTGTTGGCAAATCGGCAATTATTGAACAACTTTTTTCAAGTATTCCAATAAAGCATAGTAATATTTTTCGTACCCAATGCTATCAGGCTGAATTTGAATATGTGTATAAGGCATGGAACAATATCTTTTTACAGGTAATGAGCTGTTTAATGCAAGCCGATGTTCATTTGCCACTCCTTTGGCAACAGGTAATTGCTTATGTTTTTCCAACGACGAAAATAAGTGAAACACTGTTACATAAAGAAATAACGGTAGATGCTTATAAATTCAGTGCAACCATGGTTGAAGAAATTATGTGTGAGGTTTTAGGTAAAGCTGCTAATTTGAAGAAAACCATACTATTGATTGAAGACATTCATTGGATGGATAAGCAAGGGTGGCTACTGCTGTGGCAGGTATTGCGCATTCATGGAAAAAATATAATCTGTATAGCGACCTGTCATGCAGAGTATTTACAGCAGATTGACAAAACCATGGAAGAATTTGAACGCAGCAATATGTTGGAACACTTAGAAATTGGTCGGTTCAGTGCGCAAGACGTAATGAAACTGTCTGTTTTACGTCTGCCTGGCATTAGTAAGGAGATGCAGTCTAGGCTATACGACTATACAGGCGGCAATGCGCTGTTTTTGATTGAATGTCTAAATTTAATTGCAGCTGGCAGAGATATTAGCCACGGCTCAATCCGATTGAACAGCGTATTAAAAGAACGTACTGGCAATGTTTCTGATAATGCCAGAAAAATTTTAGAGATTGCATCCGTTTTCTTTAATAATGTGAATTACGAGGTGCTGCAGGCTATTTCTAGAATCAATGAATTTGAATTGGTGGAAGTGCTAGAGGAATTACAACAAAAACAACTACTGATGGAAGATTTGGATTCAGATAGAGGCGGGTCGGTCTATAAGTTTTATAATTTGCAGATTCGTAATTACGTATATAATCAAATGTCAACAATCAGACAACGGATGTTTCATAAGCAAGCGGCATCCTATTTAGATCAGCAGCTGCAAGATGGCATGCAAAGCAAAGATGTTTATGAACATATTTTATACCATTACACAAATGCCGATGAAAAGTTGAAAATGTTGGATTATACTATTAAATTATCCGAAAAATATTTTTGTCCCCAGTATGAAATGTTTCCGGAACTGAATCGTTATTACCCAACGGGATATGTTGATTTTCGGGAAAGTCGGAGCCAGATTACCACATATCTGGAGAAAATAAAGGAATTGCTGGATTTATTAGTCCATCCCAAAATAGCAGATAAACGATTGGATGCTTATAAAGCTGCTTACTGGGAAATGTCTGGTCGCTATCATATCTGGCGGGGAGAACACCTGCTGGGATTGAAACTAATTCACCAAATGCTGCGCTTAGCTTCAGTGCAAAAACTTAGAGAGTATCAAATCAAAGGGTATCAGCAAATTATTTATTGCGGTATTCAAACTCGGAGGGCATATTTGATCCAGGAATTTGCCCTCAAGTTGTTGCATTTGACGGAAAATGATGAACTTCCGGATAAAAAAGCGACAGCTTTAAGATTTTTAGGAATTGCCTGCGCGCTCAAAGGGCAAAATCAAGAAGCGGAGAATTATTACAGACAATCATTGGCACTATTTAAGAAGTTGGCAACTCGCAATCGTTTTTATGCTTTTACCATTGCAGCAGCCCAAAATTATATTGGTGATTTAAGACGAGAGAGTTCCGATTATCAAGCAGCTTTACATCACTATGAGCAAGCTGCTAGAATAGCTGGACGTAAAAATATTAGCGAAGGAGTAGCCTTATTTTATATTAATGCTGGTTATACAGCCTTTCAAATCAATAATTATGCAAAGGCTATTGCATATCTTACGGAGGCTTTGTCGGTGGCAGAAGTGTTTGGCGATCAAAAAGGCTATTGGTGTTTGCGTGGTTATTGTACACTCAATTGTGTACTGGCATTGATTGCTGTCAGGCAGCATCGTCCTTATGAAGCAAGAAAATATTTTGAGCAGGCGAAGGACTTCTTAAAAAAATACAATGATCAATATCAAAATGGACTAATCTTTCGTACCCAAGCAGAAATAAAACTGTTGATGAAAGATGACGCAAAAGTAGCAGAAGTATTTGAAGATGATTTGCCTTTGCCTGCGGTAGAATATTATCAGCAGGCTCGAAAAGTTTTTTATAAAATGGGTATGGTGGTTGAACTGAAATCTTTGGAAGATATGATGGATGAATATAGCAGCAAAAGGTAATAGACCGTGGGCTTTGGCTGTTTCGATGATGCTATACGGCTGCGCTGGTAGCGGCACCCTTGGGACTTCCACTGAATAACCAATTTTAGCACCGTCATTTTAATTAATAGCTATGATTCGTCTCTAACAACCCTTCTTTTTGGGGACGAATCATAACTTACTGAATAATAATTAGAATAAGAGTAATACTAGTAGGGAAGATGGAGGTAATGGATATGACAGTTGCTTCTCAGATAAAAAAAACATTAGCCACTCTAAAAGGTAATCAAGGAACATTAAGACTATATGCGCTACAGACGAGGGATAAAGAAAGCAAATTAGTTTACAATGAAACGTTAGAAACTACAGCGCAAATTATCAACGATCTTGAGGAAAGAATAAAAGTTTTGGAATATCAAGAGCCACAATATAAAGGAAATTAGTCAGGAGATTAAAAATGCAAACATGGATACAGATATTACTGAGCTCAGTTTCATTATTCTTTTTAATGTTGATTTTGATCAGATTAATGGGAAAAAGAAATATTGTCCGAATGACGCCTTTTAGATTTGTAAGTTACATTGTAGCTGCAGTAATTGCTGCAATAATGTCCTTAAATTTAATTGCAAATCTTACCTTTGGATTTATTGCTCTTAGTGTTTGGATATTATTTCCTATAGCATTGGATTATTTATCTCTAAAAAGCAAGTGGATCCATGACATTGTCAGCGGAAAAGAAACTGTGTTAATTAAGCATGGGAAGATCATGGAAGAAAATCTCCTACAAACAAGACTAACAGCAGAGGAACTGCTGCGAGAACTTCGCTCCAAAAATGCTTTCAGTTTAGCAGATGTAGAATTTGCTGTAATGGAGGATACCGGAGACATAAATGTATTTATGAAATCCCATAAAAAGCCTGTATCTTCCTACGATTTAGGAATGAAATTGGCACCACTGACGGAACCACAGACTGTTATACTAGATGGCAATATGCTAAACGAATCCCTGTTTTCTTTAGGCTTTAATAGAGAATGGCTAGAGATTCAATTGGAAACCATAGGAGTATCCATCGATAATGTTTTCATCGGACAAGTAGATTCATCTGGGGATTTATACCTAGATTTGTTTGACGACTCTATACAAATACCGCAGCCTAAAGTTAAGGAAATGCTCTATGCAAATTTTGAAAAAAGTCAGGCTGATCTCATGAGCTTTTCGCTGGAGACAAAAAATGAAGCAGCTCGAAAGATGTATTCGGAGCATGCTGAAAAGTTAGAACAACTTATGGAAAAACTCAAGCCATATTTATTACGATAGAGGTGGATTTTATTGTCAAGTATTAAAAGAAAGAATCTCACTCCGGTGCAGCAGCAGTACCAAGACTTTGCTCGTGCAAGGGAACCACAGCGTCCCATACTATCAAATTGCGTACGAGCTTTTATTGGCGGAGGAATTATTTGTACAATAGGTCAGGGAATACAGTGGTTTTTCATAAATTATTTCAATTTTGATGAAAAGACAGCAGGAGATCCTACCGTTGCGGTTTTAATTATGATTTCAGTGTTACTCACAAGCTTTGGAGTATATGATCATATTGCTCAATGGGCTGGTGCGGGAAGTTCGGTTCCAGTTACAGGATTTGCAAATACTATCGCATCAGCTTCTCTTGATCATAAAAGTGAGGGGTTTGTATTAGGTGTTGGAGGCAATATGTTTAAAATCGCAGGACCAGTCATTGTATTTGGAGTCTTTTCTGCTTTTATTGTTGCTATTATAAGTGTAATGATTAAGTCGTTAGGTGGAATGTAAATGTTGCAAGGTCATCAAACATGGGTTTTTCAATCCAAACCAGTAATTATTGGATCTGCGGCTATAGGCGGACCTTTTGAGGCACAAGGCAACCTAGCAAAGGATTTTGACATGCTTCATGGCGATATATGGCTTGGACAAGACAGTTATGAACAAGCAGAAAAAAAACTTTTGGAACAGGCTTGTGAGACTGCAATTAAAAAATCAGGACTTAAGAAAGAGGATATCCAGTTTTTTCTCAGCGGTGATCTAATGAATCAGATTATCCCCAGCAGCTTTACTGCACGTGCCCTTGCTGTTCCTTACTTGGGGATTTATGGAGCATGCTCTAGTTCTATGGAAGGTCTTTCTTTAGCATCTCTTATTATTGATAGTGGTTTCGCACAGAATGCACTTGTTGGCACATCTAGCCATAACGCAGCTAGTGAAAAACAATACCGTTACCCTACAGAATATGGCGCGCAAAAGCCACCCACTGCACAGTGGACTGTGACGGGAGCAGGTGCTGCAGTTATTGCGAGGCAAGGTGAAGGACCGCGCATCGTAGCATCTACTATTGGGCGTGTAATAGACATGGGGCTTTCTGACCCCTTTAACATGGGGGCAGCTATGGCTCCTGCTGCAGTTGACACCATTGAAGCCCACTTTAGGGATTTAAACATATCCCCATTACAATATGACCTGATTGCCACCGGAGACTTGGGTAGGGTAGGTCACCCAATTGCAGGAGATTTGCTTAAACAGCATGGACTTGATATCCCTGTAGAAAAATTGACCGACTGCGGTATTTTGATGTATAAGGAAAATCAGCCAGTTTTTGCAGGAGGCAGTGGTTGTGCCTGTGCTGCGACAACAACCTTTGGGCATCTTTTAAATCGTATGCGAAAAGGAGAACTGAATCGAATTCTGGTTATAGCCACAGGTGCTTTATTGTCCCCCATGTCTTACCAGCAAAAGGAAACTATACCGTGCGTTGCTCATGCAGTATCCATAGAAATGTAAAATAGGAGGCACCAGGTTTGGAAAAATTTATTTTGGCGTTTATTGTTGGTGGGGCTATATGTGTGATTGGACAGCTCCTCATGGACGGGCTAAAACTAACTCCTGCACATACAATGGTTACATTAGTAGTGTCTGGAGCTGTTTTAGGAGGATTTGGTTTATATGATGATTTAGTAAAATTCGCTGGAGCTGGAGCATCCGTTCCGATAAGTAGCTTTGGCAACCAATTGGTAAAAGGCGCTCTTCAAGAGGCAGAAAAGACTGGTATTATTGGGGTATTGACGGGTATTTTTAAAATCACCAGTTCAGGTATTTCAGCAGCGATTATATTTGGATTTTTGTCAGCTTTACTATGTAAACCCAAAGGATAAAAAAATTTCTGAAAAGGGGGTGAGAAAAATGACGGTAGGTACTCAAATGAATCAGGCTATTGCAACTATTCAATCTGCTGCATCCAGCATGAAAACATTTTCTATGGAAACTCAGGATCCGCAAGCAAAACAAACATTTGAGCAATTAGCAACAACCCTTGACAATGCTATTGATACATTGAAGGGAAGGCAAAAATACATTGAAAAGCAAGAACCTCAATACAAATAGCAAGTGATTAATGGGAAAGTCCATCTTGAATAAAAGCTGAAGAAACCAATTCAGCTTTTATCTTTATGTGATTTGCTATTTATAAACTTCATTCTAACACTTCCTTGTAGAATTATTAACTAGTTATCCAACTAAAGAAAACCAATGACACAAATAAAAAGGTGGCTATTCGCCACTTTTTTTTATTTGTAATAGTAAGATAAAAAGTGTCACTACTATTTGACGATATTTAGACATTGCTTTTTGTAGAATTCATATAAGCAGAACAACTTTAAGAGGGGGAGGGGAAAGCATATGTCTACAGGATGGGTAAAGGAATTGCCTTTTGCAATTACCGTTACAGATAAAACTGGCAAAATTATAGAAATGAATGATTCCTCGGTTCAAACTTTTGAAAAATATGGTGGTAAGACTTTGGTTGGGAAAAATGTAGCAGATATTCATTCTGACCGTGCCTGTAAAAAAATCACGGAGATTATCGAAACCAAAACTGCCAATAGTTATACCATTGAGAAAAACGGCGTAAAAAAGCTGGTTTATCAAACGCCATGGTATCAGAATGGGGAATATGCGGGTCTGGTGGAATTATCTATGGTGATCCCAGCTGAAATGCCCCATTATGTAAGACGTTAAATTTTTTGATGAGGTGATTGTAATGAAAAGTGATGTGGAAATTGCCCAGGAGGCAAAAATGCAGCCAATTACCCAAATTGCGGCTGATCTTGGCTTAAGTGAAGACGATATTGAGCAGTATGGAAAATACAAAGCCAAAATTTCGCTGGTGGCGTGGGAAAAAATGAAACAGCGTCCCAATGGGAAACTGGTATTAGTCAGCGCTATCAATCCGACAGCAGCTGGTGAGGGGAAAACAACGACGACTGTTGGATTAGGAGATGCCTTTCGAAGGCTGGGAAAAAAGGCGATGATTGCCTTGAGGGAACCGTCATTGGGACCTTGTTTTGGCATGAAGGGCGGTGCAGCTGGCGGTGGATATGCGCAGATTGTGCCAATGGAAGATATCAATTTGCATTTTACTGGTGATATTCATGCTGTGACCACGGCGCATAACTTACTGTCAGCAATCATTGATAATCATATCCAACATGGCAATGTACTGGGCATTGATCCGCGTCGCGTTACTTGGCGAAGAGTAATCGACCTTAATGACCGGACATTACGTCATATTGTGCTTGGGATAGGTGGAAAGGCCAATGGAGTACCAAGGGAAAGTGGATTTGACATCACCGTTGCATCGGAATTAATGGCGATTTTGTGTTTAGCGAAAGATCTAGATGATATGAAGCAACGAATTAGCAAGATCATTGTTGGCTATACCTATGACAATCAACCCATTACGGCAAAGGATTTAAAAGCTGCTGGTGCGCTAACACTCTTATTCAAAGATGCCATTAAACCCAATTTGGTGCAAACACTTGAACACACACCGGCTTTTGTACATGGAGGGCCCTTTGCCAATATCGCTCATGGATGCAATAGTGTAATGGCATCCAAGTTTGCGTTAAAACTATCTGATATATTGATTACTGAGGCTGGCTTTGGCGCTGACTTGGGGGCGGAGAAGTTTATTGACATTAAATGCCGTTTTTCCGGATTTATGCCTGATGCGGTGGTGCTGGTTGCCACGGTAAGGGCACTTAAGGCACACGGCGGTATTGCTAAGACAGAATTGACAAAAGTCAACCAGCAGGCGCTGGGACAAGGAATGGAAAATCTAAAAAAACATATTGAAAATATGCATAAGTTTAATGTTCCTACGGTGGTTGCCATCAATGCTTTTCCAACTGATACAGAAGAAGAACTGTCATTTGTCAGGGAGCAGTGCAAGGCAATTGGTGTTACAGTGGCGATTTCAAAAGTATGGGCCGAGGGCGGTGCTGGAGGAATGGAACTAGCTGAGCAGCTTCTTGACATGTTTAAAGAACCTAAACCTGTTAGATTTTTATATGATGAAACGCTGCCTGTGAAAGAGAAAATTAGCGTGATTGCCAAAGAAATTTATGGTGCTGAAACCGTCAATTATAGCAAGGCAGCCGAAAAGACCATTCAGGAGTTAAGGGCGCTAGGCTTTGATAAGACACCGGTTTGTATTGCTAAGACGCAATATTCTTTGTCCGATGATGCAACAAAGATTGGCCGTCCAAAGGCATTTACCATGATAGTTAGAGAAATACGTATAGCTGCAGGTGCTGGATTTCTGGTGGTGATTACCGGCGATATCATGACAATGCCAGGACTTCCTAAAAAACCTGCTGCAGAAATAATGGATATTGATAATGATGGTAAAATTACTGGATTATTTTAAGCCTACGAGCCGTAGACTAATAGATAAGACTGAGCAGGAGGATAAGTATGTTTCAGGATAGATACGAGACAGCGGATTTTACAATATGGCAGGGGCGGATTGACAGCAGGGAAAATTATGATGCTTTTCGGTGGCACCAATGGGTAAAACCGTTGGATTTACGCCAGCCATTATTTAAATTCACGGGTAAATTGGGATTTGCTTTGTTGGGATTTTGCTGTGATGAGGGTATACGGAGAAATAACGGACGTCAAGGTGCTTCTTCAGGACCGGAGGGGATACGACGTGAACTTGCCAATTTACCCTGTTCTTTTTCTTCAGAGGTGTTGGTGTTTGATGCAGGAAACATTACCTGTGCAGATGGAGAGTTAATGAAAAGCCAGATGGCGCTAGAACAAGCAGTTCTTTATCTCCGTCAAGCCGGACTGTTTCCTCTGGTTATGGGAGGAGGTCATGAAACTGCTTTGGGACATTTCCGGGGACAAGCGGATTTTCTGCGACAGAAAGATGGCAAATGTGATCTGGGTATTTTAAATTTTGATGCACACTTTGACCTTCGACCATTTATTGGGGAAGGGAATTCTGGGACGATGTTTCGGCAGATTGCCGAAGATGCTTGCAAATGGGGAGAAGTATTCCATTATTTTTGCCTGGGCATCCAGCGCAGCAGCAATACACTTGAATTGTTTAAAACGGCCCAACAATTAGGAGCAGGTTATTTATTAGCAGGTGATATTTCCATGCAATATGAAGAACATATCCTGGAAAAGCTCGATTCTTTTATGCAGTCGATACCCAATCTTTACGTAACGATTTGTGCAGATGTATTTTCTTCTTCTTTTGCTCCTGGAGTCAGCGCACCACAGCCCTTGGGGCTGCATCCGGAGATGGTGCTGAAGTATTTAAAGCATATACTTCGCACACAGAAAGTTGTTGGATTTGACATTGCAGAAGTATCACCGCGGTTTGATCATGACAGGGCAACTGCGAGCCTGGCCAAAGTGATCATTTTTGCTGTAGTTGATACTCTTTGCCGACTGAAAGGGGTGGCTAGGTGACAGTGAAGATATTTGGTGTATAATTTGACGATGCTGGGCATTCTTTTGACGATATTTTGACAGTAGGCGCATTATAATCAGAATATAAAGATTATTATAAATAAAATATATTTGATTAATTATTTTATAGATGTTTTAATACTATTTTTGTGGAAGGGGATATGACGATGAAGATCGATAATAAAGAGATTACCTGTGCCATGACGATTAAGCTGGACGATGCATTACCAGAGCCGCCGATATTTAAGGCGGGCGTGCGCAGGGCACCGGATAGAGGTTTTCGATTAAGTATTGAACAAAGTAAAGTTGCATTGAAAAATGCTCTACGGTATATTCCTGAGGAGTTGCATAGCCATTTGGCGAGGGAGTTTATGGAAGAACTAAAAACATATGGGCGGATTTATGGTTATCGGTATATGCCGAAGGAAACTATTTACGGTAAACCATTAGATGAATATAAAGGTAACTGCATTGAAGGTAAGGCATTTCAAGTCATGATTGATAATAACCTGGATCATGATGTTGCTCTTTATCCTTATGAAATGGTCACTTATGGAGAAACAGGAAGCGTATGCCAAAATTGGATGCAATATCAATTGATTAAAAAATATTTGGAAGTTATGACGCAAGATCAAACACTAGTTGTAGAGTCAGGACATCCCCTGGGATTGTTCCCCTCAAAACCTGAAGCACCCAGGGTAATTATCACCAATGCTCTGATGGTGGGGATGTTTGATAATCAGGATGACTGGGAAGTTGCCGAACAGATGGGGGTTGCCAACTATGGACAGATGACAGCGGGCGGCTGGATGTATATTGGTCCACAAGGCATTGTTCATGGAACTTTTAACACCTTATTAACGGCAGGTAGGATTAAATTGGGCGTTGCGCCTCACGATGATCTGCATGGGAAGTTGTTTGTTTCCTCCGGATTGGGTGGTATGAGCGGTGCGCAGCCAAAAGCAATAGAAATTGCTGGTGCAGTGGGCATTATTGCTGAGGTAGACTTCTCACGCATTCAGACACGTTTAGAACAAGGATGGGTTGGAAAATGCAGCGATAATATTGAGGAAGTATTCAAGATGGCAGAAGAATATCAGGCTGCGGGTAAAGCATTATCCATAGCCTATCATGGCAATATTGTAGATTTGCTGGAATATGCAGTAGCCAACCATAAACATATTGACTTATTGTCTGATCAAACCTCCTGCCATGCGGCCTATGACGGTGGCTATTGTCCACAGGGGTTGACCTTTGAGGAGCGGACCGCACTTTTGACTGACAATCGCAGCAAATTTCATGAATTGGTTAACAAGAGCTTGCAGCGTCATTTTATATTAATAAAAGAACTGGTAGAACAGGGGACCTATTTCTTTGATTACGGAAATGCATTTTTGAAGGCAATTTATGATTCAGGGGTTACAGAAATTGCTAAAAACGGACATGATGAAAAAGATGGCTTTATTTTTCCCTCTTATGTGGAAGATATCATGGGACCACAATTGTTTGATTACGGCTATGGTCCATTCCGTTGGGTTTGCTTAAGCGGCAAACCGGAAGATTTACATAAAACTGACCAAGCGGCGATGCAATGCATTAATCCTGAACGGCGCGGCCAGGATAGGGATAATTATATTTGGATTCGTGATGCCCAAAAACATGAGTTGGTTGTAGGAACCCAGGCGCGCATTTTATATCAGGATGCAGAAGGTCGTAAGAGTATTGCATTACGTTTTAATGAAATGGTGCGCCGTGGTGAGATTGGTCCGGTCATGCTAGGGCGTGATCATCACGATGTCAGCGGTACGGACTCACCCTTTCGCGAAACGTCGAATATCAAGGATGGCAGCAATGTGATGGCAGATATGGCAGTACAATGTTTTGCCGGAAATGCTGCCAGAGGAATGAGCCTGGTAGCATTGCATAATGGTGGTGGTGTGGGGATCGGTAAATCAATCAATGGCGGCTTTGGTATGGTGTTAGATGGTAGTGAGCGGGTCGATAAAATTTTGCGATCGGCCATGTTATGGGATGTCATTGGGGGTGTAGCCCGTCGATCATGGGCAAGAAATGAACATTCAATTGAAACCATTATTGAATTTAACCGCGATTATGCAGGCAAAGCTCATGTGACGATTCCTTATATACCAACGGAAGAACTGATCGAAAAAATTGTCACTGCAGCGTTTCAATAGTTTTGTACAAAAAAAGTGCTAAAGGGGGAGATGCTTTGCATAGTGAAGGTAGTATATTGTTAATTAAACATGCAGCAGAGATTGTCACCAGCACAGGGACAACGGCAAGAAAGGGAACCGGTATGAACCGCTTGGAGAGAATCACTGACGGTGCATTATTGGCAAAAGATGGAATGATCGAATGGGTGGGTACAACTGCTGATTTGCCCGAGATTTCCCATGAAAATTTAACGATTATTGATGCGACAGGGTGCAGTGTCATTCCAGGGTTTGTAGATTCTCATACACATTTTGTGTTTGGCGGCTATCGTCCAGAAGAATTTTTCTGGCGCCTTAGCGGAACGCCTTATTTGGAGATTTTAGAGCGTGGCGGTGGTATTTTAAATACCGTCAAAGCCACTCAGTCTATGGGATATGAGGCAATGGTTGAGACTGCGTCGAGGCGGTTAGATGACATGCTAGCCATGGGCGTTACTACCGTGGAAGGCAAGAGCGGTTATGGATTGGATTTCGATACGGAACTTATGCAATTAAAAGCTATGGGAAATTTAAATACTGATCATGCTGTCGAGGTTGTACCCACTTTTATGGGAGCCCATGCCGTGCCTCCTGAATATCGTGGGCGAGAAGATGACTATGTCACATTCATTGTGGAAAGCCTTCTGCCGGCAGTGGCAGAGCAGTCAATTGCAGAGTTTTGCGATGTATTCTGCGAAAAAGGCGTATTCTCAGTCGATCAGACGCGAAAGATTCTACAGGCCGCAGGTGGTTTAGGATTGAAAAGAAAAATCCATGCTGATGAGATTGTATCCTTTGGCGGAGCAGAGCTTGCAGCAGAACTTGGGGCTGTTTCTGCTGATCATTTGCTGCAGGCATCGGATAAGGGGATTGCTGACATGGCGGCGCGAGGTGTAGTGGCGACAGTGTTGCCAATAACGGCATTTTGTCTGAGGGAAAAATATGCCAGAGCCAGATGGATCATTGACAATGGCGGAGCACTTGCACTAGCAACCGACTATAATCCAGGAAGCTGTTTTAGTCATTCGATTCCCATGCTGATTGCATTGGCCGCTATCCAGCTTACGTTATCGCCAGCAGAAATTCTGACGGCGTTGACGCTAAATGGTGCAGCTGCCGTTGGAAGAGCGGATCGTATTGGTACGTTAGAACCTGGAAAGCAAGCTGATATTGTTATACTGAAATATCCATCTTATTCATTCTTGAGTTATCATGCTGGGATGGATATCGTCGACCGGGTTATTAAGAAAGGGCAAGTGGTTGTGGATAAACGATATAGTAATTTGGGAGGTAATAAATAAGATGAGTAAATTAGTAGAATGTGTACCTAACTTTAGTGAAGGACGTCGTCCTGAAGTCATTGAGGCCATCGTAAATGAAGTGAAAAGAATAGAAGGTATCAAGCTGCTGGATGTACAATCCGATGCCAGTCACAATCGCTTGGTAGTAACATTTGTGGGCGAACCCCAAGCCGTTAAACAGGCAGCGTTTGCCTCTTGTGCCAAGGCCGCGGAATTGATTGACATGGAACAACATCATGGTGAGCATCCGCGTATGGGAGCTACTGATGTGATTCCGTTCATTCCTGTACGAGGAGTCAGCCTTGAAGAATGCGTGGATCTAGCCAACGAATTAGGGAAAGAAATTGCTGAAAAACTAGACATTCCAGTGTATATGTATGAAGCAGCCGCGAAAAAGAATGAGCGTAAGAACTTGCCAGACGTTCGCAAAGGGCAGTATGAAGGCTTAAAAACAGCCATTACGGAGCCGGAAAGAAAGCCAGATTATGGTCCGGCCAAAATGCATCCTAAGGCTGGTGCTACAGTAGTAGGAGCTAGGCAGTGCTTAATTGCCTATAATATTAATTTAAGTACCAGTGATGTTAACGTAGCTAAGAAGATTGCCACTGCTATCCGGGAAGCCAAAGGCGGTTTCAAATACTGCCGTGCTATGGGCATTATGATTGAAGAACGCAATGTAGCACAAGTTACTATCAATATGATTAATTATGAAGGTACACCACTACACCGCGTATTTGAAACGGTAAAAAATGAAGCAGCTCGTTACGGTGTGAACATTATTGGCAGCGAAATTGTGGGGTTGGTACCAATGCAGGCACTAATTGACACAGCGGACTATTACTTACGCCTAGAGGGCTTCAATCGTAAGCAAGTGTTGGAAGAAAATATTTAGTTGATATGTACAAATTTGGGAGGTATTAATAGTATGCTGATTGACAAAAGTATCACAGGTTTTTTAGTAGAACTAAAATCAGACTCCCCAGCACCAGGAGGTGGCAGTGCAGCCGCTTTAGTAGGGGCCATCGGGGCAGCGCTGGGGATTATGGTAGGAAACCTAACGGTAGGTAGTGCAAAATATGAAACGGTGCATGAACAATGCAAAAGGTTATCGTTGGATTTTGAAGAACGTTTAGCAGCGCTGGAAAAATATATTGATGAGGATACAGAAGCCTTTACCCAGGTAATGAAAGCCTATAAATTACCTAAGAATACCGATGAAGAAAAACAGGTGCGTACAAAAGTCATTCAAGAATCCCTCAAAGCTGCATCTACATTACCGTTTACCGTTGCCAAGGCTTGTCTGGATGTATTAGAGCTATCGGGGAAAATTCTCTCTATTGGCAACGTCAATGCGGCAAGTGATGCAGCTGTAGCGGGAAGAATGGCAGAGGCTGCTATGTGGTCGGCTATCTATAACGTACGAATTAATCTGGGGTCAATCAAAGATGCTGATTTTGTTGCTGACATGACAAGCAGGGTTGAAGATATCGTAGCACGTTCGGAAGTGTTAATGGATCAACTCGTTAAAACTGCAAATGAAAAAATATAAAGAATAAAGTGCTGTAAATTTGTGAAAACGAGAAAAATAGTCCAATAAAAGAGAAAAAAGAATATGGAGGGGATTATTGTGACAACGCTGACAGACCCCAAAAAACAGGCGGTGGATACAGAAGCATTGGTTCCAGAGAAAAAAGGTCTAAATCGTGGTTTGAAGTCGCGGCATATGATGATGATTTCGATTGGTGGCACCATTGGTACTGGGTTATTTCTAGGTGCTGGGCAAGTGGTGAGCGAAGCGGGACCAGTTGGTGCTGTGTTAGCTTTTCTGTTCGGTGGGATGGTCATGTATTTGGCTCTCCTATGTTTAGGAGAGCTTGCCGTCGCAATGCCTGTATCAGGATCATTCCAAAGTTATGCAATGAAATTTATTTCCCCCGGCGTAGGCTTTACAGTAGGGTGGTTGTACTGGATTAACTGGGCAGTTTGTATTGCGGCTAACTTTACCGCGTCTGGTATTATTATGTCACTGTGGTTTCCTGGTGTGTCTATTTGGATCTGGTGTGTATTATTTGCTGTATTGGTAACTGCTTTGAATTTAATTTCCGTAAAAGTTTATGGTGAAACTGAGTTTTGGTTTGCCGGCATCAAAGTTGCAGCTATTATTGCCTTTATTCTTGCTGGTGCAGGTTTAATGTTTGGTACTGTTGGTAATGAAGGAGCTATTGGATTTTCCAATTTTAACACAGGGGCTGGGTTATTTCCAAATGGTGGTTGGGCTTTGTTTTTGACTATGATTACGGTAGTGTATTCTTTCCAGGGATCGGAACTGGTGGGAGTGGCCGCCGGGGAATGTGAAAATCCCGGTAAAAATGTGCCTAAAGTTATTAAAGGTGTTGTTTTTCGAATCATTGTGTTTTATGTGCTGGCAATCGTTGTATTGGGAGCAACCATTCCTTATAAAGAAGCAGGTGTGTTAGAAAGCCCCTTTGCATACGTATTTGGTCGTATCGGTATTCCCATTGCAAAAGATATTATGAGTTTTGTTGTACTTACCTCAGCCTTATCAGCCAGTAATTCTGCACTATATGTTTGTTCGCGTTTACTCTGGTCAATGTCCAAAGACGGGCACGCACCAAAATGGTTAGGACATTTAAATTCAGGGGGCGTTCCCATTAACGGTATATTTTTGACACTGCTATTATCTGCATTATCACTGTTGACCAGTGAATATGCTGCTGACACGGTTTATATATGGCTGATGTCCAGTGTAGGTTTGACTGGTTGCTTGATTTGGATTGTCATTTCTTGGTGCCAAATTAATTTTCGCAAACACTTTCTGGAAATTGGCGGTGATTTGAAAGACTTGGTTTTTAGAACGCCATTATATCCGGCGCTGCCAATTGTGGCAATTATCTTGAATATTTGTATTATCGCAAGTTTAGCTTTCATTGATGGACAGGAAATTGTCCTTTATACAGGTTTGCCAATCATCATAACTATTTATTTGTATTACATTTTTATTCACAGCAAGCGTGAAGAAAAACCAGCAGAAATTAGCAAGTAAATTAGCAGAAATTTTCGAAAAATGCGGAGGCGATTCAGCATGATAGTATTAGATGGAAATTCCTTAACATTGGAAGATGTGATAAAGGTAGCACGCAGCTATGAAGAAGTCTGGCTCAGTGATCAAGGGCGCGAGCAAATCATTGCCAGCAGACAGATCGTTGATAAAATATTAGAAGAAGAAAAACCTGTTTATGGTATTTCCACTGGGTTTGGCGATTTCAGCACCATCTTTATTTCAAAAGATGAAAGGGCAAAGCTGCAGCGTAATCTGATTTTAAGTCATGCTACCGGTGTTGGCGAGCATTTGTCAGAAGATGTTGTTCGCTCAGCTATGCTGCTTAGAGCTAATTCATTGGCAAAAGGTTATTCGGGGATTAGGCTGTCAACAGTAGAAATGCTGTTAAATCTCCTCAATAAACGCATATGTCCTGCAATTCCAGCTAAAGGATCAGTAGGTGCCAGCGGCGACTTAGCACCCCTTTCACATATGGTCTTGGTTATGCTGGGGGAAGGTGAGGCTTATCTAAATGGTCAGTTGATAACAGGTGCTGATGCGCTAAAAGCTTGTGGTTTAGAGCCAATTGTATTGAGTGGCAAAGAAGGGTTGGCATTGATTAATGGAACACAAATTATGACGGCGGTTGGTACGATTGCCTGGCATGATGCTGTTAATTTGATGAAGGCAGCAGATATTGCAGCGGGATTAAGCGTAGAAGCCTTAAAAGGTACCAGGGCGGCTTTTGATCCGCGGATTAGTCAGGTTAGAGCACATTCCGGTCAGGTTGCGACTACCCAAAATATGCTGCGCCTGACCGCCCATAGCGCTATCATTGCTTCTCATATTCACTGCAAAAAAGTACAGGATGCATACTCGCTGCGCTGTATACCTCAAGTGCATGGTGCCTCTAAAGATGCTCTTAGGCGTGCAGAGGAAACCTTAAATGTCGAAATTAATGCGGCAACAGATAATCCGCTCATCATGCCGGAAACAGGTGAAGCAATTTCCGGCGGAAATTTTCATGGTCAGCCGATTGCTTTGGTTATGGATTATCTTAAACTAGCAATTGCTGAACTAGGCAATATTTCTGAACGACGTATCAATCGTCTGTTAGATGTGCATCTAAGCGATTTGCCAGCATTTTTAACAGCTTTCCCAGGGGTTGACTCTGGTCTTATGATCACGCAATATGTTGCAGCTGCATTGGTATCGGAGAATAAAGTACTGGTACATCCAGCCAGTGCCGATTCCATTCCGACTTCTGCGAATCAGGAAGACCATGTAAGCATGGGGACGATTGCTGCTCGTCAAGCCAGAGAAATTTTGGATAATGTCTGCAACGTATTAGCTATTGAAATGCTGGCTGCTGCACAAGGTGTTGACTTTTTGGCACCTCTCACACCAGGCGATGGCACAGCTAAAGCTCATCAAACCATTCGCAGTGTTGTACCGCATTTGGATGAGGATCGGGTACCTGCACCGGATATCAAAACACTTCACAATTTAATTGCCAGCGGCAGAATAGTTGGAGAAGTAGAAGCGGTGGTTGGACAATTGAAGATTTATTAAAATGAATGAAAATACTGCAAAATAGCAGTGTAGATAATTTGGGGTTTTATCAGATTATGGAATGTGCTAAAATATTTTTGACTGCTAAACCAGTAATAGAATTGAAATTTAGGTGATGTAATGACGGTATCGGTTCGAAGTATTACGCTCATGGCCATCTTTATTGCTCTAAACATGATTTTAAGTAGGATTTGTAGCGTTCATATTCCATTTGAAGGTGTTGAAAGTATTAGAATCGGGTTTGGCACGCTGCCGTTAGTACTAAGTGGTATTTTGTTAGGTGCAAGATTAGGTTTTCTTGCAGGCTTGATTGGTGATGTGCTGGGGTTTATGCTGGCACCTTCAGGCATATTTCTGCCAACCTTTACGATTGCTGCTGGCTTGCATGGTTTGCTTGCAGGGCTAATTGCGGGGAGCGGCAAAACCAAAGATTGTTCGCGATGGCGTATGTATTTAGCAATTGCTGTAAGTCAGATTTTGGTTGCCATTATCCTAGTGCCTTGTTTACTGCAATGGCATTTTGGCATTCCTTTTTGGGTTACACTGCCAGCAAGGCTGGTTACACAAGGGATTCTGATCCCGATATACTGCATGTTGATTTATGCTTTAGTAGACAGAGTAAAATTCTGTTATCGTGAACAATCAGTAGGATCATCCCAATAGCCCATTCTGGCATGAAACCTCCTATACGAATTCCAGCGAGAATTCCTATAGGAGGTTTGTCTTTTTATGATGAATATATGTTGTTATTAGGTTAGTTTTGTCACAATTAGTACGCCAAATCTTACTCTTTTGTGAGTGGCTTTCTGTGTTATATAATGGAAATGAAAAAGAGGTGATATTTATTACACTAAATGAAATGTCTGCTCAATTATTTCAAAGGATCACAAGCAGTAATCAGGCTGTAACGATTTCTGCTTTAGCAGAGGCTTTGCACAGCACTCCGCGGCAAATTCGCTATAAGTTGGATAAAATAGATGAATTCCTAAAATACAATAAGTTTCCGCAATTCCTTCGCAAACCTAATGTGGGAATCACCTATACTGCCCCTCCCCAGGTCGTGGAAAGGATTATGCAGAAGCTGCTAGAGCGAGAAAATCATCATTATATAGCTTCTCAAGAAGAACGAGTCGAAATGATTTTGGCTGTATTGTTGCAGCAGCAAAATTATATGACGATTGATGATCTGGGCGAAAGGTTAAAAACGAGTCGCAGTACCGTAATCAAAGATTTAAATAAAGTAAGAGAGGTATTGAAAGGCAATCACTTAACATTGCTTTCTTCCACGAATCATGGGATAAAAGTCATGGGAGAGGAAAAATATCTGCGGCGTGCGTCTATTGAATTGTTAATGAAAAGCATAGAAGTGCAAGGCATGCTAAGTCAAGAAATGTCACCGATGTTAAAAAATATAAATACTCTTTCTCAATCGGCAATTTCCAATATGTTTACGAATATGAATATACCCTTTATTGAAAGTTGCGTGATTGAGGCAGAAAAGCAATTAGAAACCACTTTTTCTGATGAGGCATTTTATGGCTTGGTCATACACATAGCAATCGCTATAAAAAGAATCAAATTAGGTAGAGATATTGTAATGCCTTATAACGAACTTAAAAGCTATGAGACAACGAAAGAATTTGCCGCAGCTTCTTATGTCGCTAGCAGGCTGGAAGAAGAATTTCAGGTTGAAGTTCCCTATGATGAAATTGGTTATATCACCATTCATTTGCTTGGCAGTAACGTATATGCGGTAAATCCTTCATTCAGTGAAGATTGGGCTGCTCTTCAAATCGTGACAGGAAAGATTCTGGAAGAAGTAAGTGAAAGTTTACAGCAGGAATCTTTGATTCGGGATGAACAACTATTTAGCGGTCTTCTGGAACATTTAAGACCTGCCATCTACAGACTAAAAAATGATTTGAAATTAAAAAATCCAGTACTAGAAGAAATAAAAGTAAGATATCATCATTTGTTTCAAATTGTAAAAAATAGCATGGCTTCGGTAGAAGGTTATATCGGTAAATCATTTGATGATGAAGAAATCGGGTATTTTACCTTGCATTTTGGCGCAGCTTTAGAAAAAATAAAAGACAAAAACGAAATGGAAAAGAAAATTCTGGTGGTTTGTAGTACGGGATTAGGTACTGCCAGATTGCTCTCTTCCAGATTACAGCAATTATTTCATGTGAATATTGTGGATGTGATTGCTTATCGTCAAGTAAGTCAAGTTCTCAAATATCGGGAAGTTGATCTTATTGTAACAACACTGCCTGTAAAATTTGATGTAGTTCCCTGGGTACAGGTCAATCCGATGCTTCTGGAAAAAGATGTTGAGAACTTAAAAAAATATTTAACCCAATACCACTTTCAGCCAAAGAATATTTTTCTCCAGACACTAAAACTAATTGAAGAACATTGTGACATAAAAAATTATGATGCATTAGTAGCAGGACTGGCGAAAATTTTAAAAGCAGACAATATAGGGCAGAAGGGAGTTGTACAACCATTGTTAAGAGAGCTATTAACAACAGATATGATAGAGGTAAAGGTAAAAGCGAAGAGTTGGGAGGAAGTGATTTATGCCGGCGGAAAACTTTTAGAGGATCGTGGGTTGATTGAACATCGCTATGTGGATGCCATGGTGAATACGGTAAAGAAAATGGGAGCCTATATCGTTATTGCAAAAGGGATTGCCATGCCTCATGCAAGACCGGAAGATGGAGCAAAAAAAGTGGGAATGGCATTGATAACTCTAAAGAACCCGGTGAATTTTGGCAGCAAGGAGAATGATCCTGTTAGTGTAGCGATCTTCCTGTGTGCCGTAGATAATACTACCCATTTAAAAGCATTAGCTGAACTAATGCAATTATTAGATGATGAAGAGTTTAAAGCAGTGGCAGATGCAGCAAGTAGTAAAGAGGAAATCTTAGCATATATCAATAGCAAAGAAGTAGATAGGAGGTGATCCAGTTATGCTTACCATCTTAACCGTGTGTGGAAATGGGATTGGCAGCAGTATTATGCTGAAAATGAAAATTGATGAGATTTGTGAAGACCATCATATTAAAGCTTCTGTAGAATCAGCAGATTTTAATTCGGCCCAAGGGAAAAAGGCGGACCTGATTATTACGGTAAAAGAGCTGGCCTATCAATTTGAGGGCCGTGAAGTGGCGGTGGTTCGAAGTTACATTAATAAGAAAAAGATTGAAGAAGATGTTCTTGAGATTCTAAAAAGAATACAGGAAAGTAAAATGTAGGGGGTATATCTATGTCCACATTTACCATCATTCTAGAATTCTTTCGGGACGTACTGAAACAACCAGCATTATTAATGGGAATTATGGCACTGATCGGGCTGGTAGCCCTAAAAAGACCTATGTTCAAAGTCATGACAGGGACCTTAAAACCAATTCTAGGCTATTTGATGCTAGGGGCAGGTGCCGATTTCATCGTTACGAACTTGACACCCCTGGGAAAAATGATTGAAGAAGGTTTCCATATTACTGGTGTAGTTCCTAATAATGAAGCCATTGTTTCGGTGGCACAAAAAGTACTAGGCATTGAAACCATGTCTATTCTCGTGGCTGGGTTAGTAATTAATCTTCTTATTGCAAGATTTACTAAATATAAATATGTGTTTCTAACGGGGCATCATAGTTTCTTTATGGCGTGTCTTCTTTCAGCGGTTTTAGGTGCCTCAGGCATGAAAGGGGTCGAACTGATTCTCATTGGTGGTTTTATTCTTGGAGCATGGAGTGCCATCTCGCCGGCAATTGGTCAGAAATATACGTTAAAGGTGACGGATGGTGATGAAATTGCCATGGGACACTTTGGCAGTCTAGGTTATTATTTATCTGCATGGGTTGGAAAATTTGCTGGAAAACCAGAAGAGAGTACAGAAAAGATGGAAGTACCTGAGCAGTGGGGATTTCTCAGAGATACTACCATATCCACAGCGCTGACCATGATGATATTCTATTTAATTGCAGCTTTTGCTGCGGGACCTAGCTATGTAACCACTTTGGCTGGTGAAATGTCACCCTTCCTATTTGCCATCATGTCGGCTCTGAAATTTGCTGTTGGTGTTACCATCGTGTATGCAGGTGTTCGAATGATCCTTGGTGATTTAATCCCTGCTTTTCAAGGAATTGCAACCAAAATCATACCCAATGCGATTCCTGCGGTGGATTGTGCTGTATTCTTTACCTATGCCCCAACAGCTGTGGTAATCGGCTTTATTAGTTCCTTTATTGGCGGTATAATAGGCATGTTACTATTAGGAACCGCTGGAGGTGTGCTCATCATACCAGGGCTTGTTCCACATTTCTTCTGCGGTGCTACGGCTGGAATCTACGGAAATGCTACTGGTGGTAGAAGAGGAGCGGCATTGGGAGCTTTTGTAAATGGTCTGGCCATTACTTTTTTACCTGCATTTCTGCTTCCTGTCCTTGGACAGTTAGGATTCCAGAATACAACTTTCGGTGATGCAGATTTTGGTTTCTTAGGAATTTTGTTAGGTAAAGCATATGATGCAGTAGGTCCAGCAGGGATTTATATCCTTGTAGCGATTCTAGTAATAGTACTGGTGATTCCAAATTATATAAAAACTAAGGCTCATGCCATTAACAATGTGCAGGGCTAACCTAGTACATGTACTAGTCAACGGTTAATTTGAAAATCGAGAAAGGCGTGCCGTTCTAAGAAGTAAGAATAGCACGCTGCTTCTCTTTGTAGTGAATTAGAAAATAAATGGAAAGAGTGAGTGATTGTCTCATGTATGATGAATTGAATAGCAAGGTCTATGTGGTAGGAATTGGGGTATCTACTTTGGATATGTTTACTGTTGTTGACGCCTTTCCTAGGACCAGAGAAGTGCAAAAGGCATCCAAGATAGTTCTTGATGGCGGAGGACCTGTTGCCACAGCGATGGTGACGCTGGCAAAATTAGGAGCGAACACGATCATGATTGATAATCTAGGGGATGATTGGAGCGGCTTACTGATTGTAGAAGATTTTAAAAAATATAATGTGCATACTCACTGCCTCGAAATTTTCCCGGAGCACTCTTCTTCAATAGCCAATATACTAGTTGAGAAAGATACTGGCATTCGTGCAATTCTCTATCATCCTGGATCGGTTCCAGAAATAAGGGAGATTACAAAGTATACCCCTATCATACAAGGAGCCAAAGTTCTTCATTTGAATGGGAGGCATTTAGAAGCTAGTTTAGCGGCAATCGATATTGCAAAACATGCAGGGGTTAAAATATCATTTGACGGTGGTGCAAATCGATACAATCCAAATATGCGGCGAATTGTACCAAAGGTAGATATTTGTATTTTGGCAAAGGAATTCGCTCTTACCTATACAGATGAAACTAAATTGGATCGCGCAGGCGAGTCATTGATAAAATCCGGCTTAGAACTTGTCGTAATAACAGATGGAATCAATGGAAGCTGGGTCTTCGACAATGACATTGGTGTCTTTCATCAACCTGCATTTAAAATGGACAATGTCGTAGACACCACAGGATGCGGAGATAGCTATCACGGAGGTTTCTTATATGGACTTCTCCATAACATGCCCCTGAAAAAATGTGCCGAGTTTGCCAGTGCAGTAGCTGCTCTTAATACCCAGGCTCTTGGGGGAAGAAAAGGATTGCCATCATTAAAAACCGTTGAGAAGTTTTTGCTAAGCCATTGAATCAGGCATTGATCTGCTTGACTCTTTTTTTATTCAGCATCATGTATTAGAGTAAATCCTGCTTCTTTAGGGTTGTTTATTTTCCAAATTATGCGATAATTATATAATAAAAGGAGGGTTGATTTTGAGTATCTTTTCGTGGTTATTTTCAAAAAATACGGAAAAAAATTCGATGGTTCGCAAATGGATACTACAAGAAATTAAGAAGGTGGACATCGAAAATCCAGATGTTTACGCGTTATTTCTAGGACTCATACAGACTGCTGTTTATTGGGGAAAGTATGATACAAAAGGGCAGGATGACCAGATTTTGCAAATGTCCAAGCAATACTTAGGAGATGCTACGATCTTTGAAATTGCTGCTTATACCTATTATCGAGTGGAAATTTGGTTAGACAAGGAGCAGCCAGAGCTTGCAAAACAAATCGCTCTTCCGATTCGGGAATGGATAGCAGAGAAGTTTCATACTGTACTTTATGTGGATGAAAGACAGTTTAATCAATTATTTGAGGAACAGTTACTTCGGTATAAGAGTTTGACTAGTGCAGGAAAGGGCCTTACAGAGTTGCATTTGGAATTGGAACAGCGTATTTTACTGACAAAAGGGGATCGATTTAATAAACAATCTTTGACCAAAGATTCCGCTAGCGCAGCTCTTGAGTCTCAATATATTAAAAATAGTTTGGCAAAATATGAGGAAATTAATATACCAGAAGTAATAGCAAGCATACAGCAATATTGCGAGAAGCACTCTAAAATGAAATTTGAGGAAAAAAAGAGCAAAGGTCAGCAATTAAAGCAGAACCATGAACAGCGGGACTATTTATATGGGATGGCGCTAGTAGCGCAGCAAGATTGGGTAAGAGCCTGTAACGCTTTTACAAAGGTGCTATCCGCTAATCCTAAGCATTATGATGCGTTAATAGAACGAGGCTTGTTATACAGCACATTAGGACAATATGTAGATGCATTGCAAGATTTCACGGTGGCAATTGAGGTAAATCCTAATGAATCTGCAGCCTATCTTCACCGCGGCAAATGTTATCACCGCAACTTGCGGGTAAAAGATAAGTCGTTGGCCGATTATTCTGAGGCGATTCGATTGGCACCTAATAGTGCAGCTGGATATTTCGGGCGGGGTGAACTATATGACGAAATAGCATTACATAAAGAGAAACAAGCTCTTGAAAAGAATGATCACCTCACATATGCACATGTTTCAGAAGAATTTTTGGCAGCGATCCATGATTATAGTCAAGTTATTGTTTTAGAACCTGAACATGATGCTGCCTATGCAAACAGAGCGCTGCTATATGCACGAAAGGCTCGTGCATTTCAGGATCTGGATGATATAGCAAATGCGATTGCCGATTTTGAAAAGGCCATGAGTTTGAACTGGGAACATGGTTATTTATATAAACAGCAAGATGAAATGAAAGAATTATTAGCGGACAGCCAATTAGAGAAGGAGGCTTAAGTAGAAAAGATCTTCTATCTATCGGATTCGTGCATTTGAAATGATATACTGACCAGGGCTAAGATTGTGGTCAAAATAAATCGGAGGCAACATATATGTATCGTCGACTCATACTATTGTTTTTAAGCATGATCTTTGGGGTAAATATTGCTCTTGCCGCCCCAACACCCCCTCAAGTAGAGGCTGAAGCGGCTATCGTAATGATGGCCAATACCAATCAGGTATTATTTGAAAAGAATTCAAAAGGTATTATGTATCCAGCCAGTACTACTAAGATCATGACATTGATCACTGCACTGGAAAAAGGTAGTTTTAATGATATCATTACTGTAAGTTCCAGTGATGCAGCTTGTGAAGGCTCAAGTCTCGAACTAAAAGCAGGGAATCAATTAACACTAAAAAATGCGTTGTACGGTATGATGGTGGTATCAGGCAATGATGCAGCAGAGGCTATCGCTGAGAATGTAGCTGGATCAATACCCGCTTTCGTGGAGATTATGAATGCAAAAGCAGAAAAAATCGGAGCAACAAGTACTCACTTTACCAATCCCCATGGATTACCTGATCCAATAAATCATTATACTACTGCCTATGATCTTGGATTAATTACTGCATACGGGATGAAAAATCCTGATTTTGCAAAAATCGTATCCACTCAAGAATATGATGTTAACTTTCTGAACCGAAGTGCAATTCATGTTAGCAATACGAATAAATTGTTAAAGACATATCCTGGAAGCAATGGTGTTAAAACAGGCTATACCAATGATGCTGGTGATTGCTTAGTGGCTTCCGCGAAACGAGGCGATATACAGTTAATAGCCGTTATCCTAAACAGTGACTACCGCTGGGATGATGCGGCTAAATTACTAGACTATGGATTTGAACAGGTTGAGTCAAAAAGAACGAAGTAGCATAAGTAAATACGATTTAAATCAAAGAATGAAGGGCATGTCAGCATTAAGTTGCTGATATGCCCTTCACTCTTTGTTAAAGAGGAGTTATCACCAAATTGATAATTTACTCTCAACAAAAGAAAGAAAATTTGCAAGATAAAAAAAATTGAGTAAAATGTAAAATGATTTAAATACTAAGTGGTTTAAATTCGATTATACTTAATTAAAGAAAGATTCATTATTCCTTATTTCGTATAACTTTTGTCGTCGAGGGTCCATGCAGGTGTTATAGGCTACATAAAAAATGAGGAGGGAACTATAGTGAAAAAGAGTTTGGTATTATTACTTTCTGTAGTATTGCTTTTAACAATGACCGTATCGGGATGCGGTAAAGAACAAAGAGCAGCTGATGCAAAAGCAGGTGATGGAAAAGCTACTACCCTTACCTTCTGGACCTTCCAGGAACTGCATAAAAACTTTATTGATGATGGTGTTGCAACTTGGAATACAAATCATCCAGACAAACCTATAGTTGTAAAAACGGAAGTATATCTTTACGATGAGATGCACAATAAGCTTTTAATTGCAATTCAGTCAGGAACAGGAGCTCCTGATATGGCTGACATTGAACTGGGGAAATTTGCAAACTTCTTAAAGGGGAGCAAACCTGGACTGGTGGAATTCAATGATGTTATAGAACCTGTAAAGGATAAGCTTATTATGGGCAGGCTTGAAAACTATGCCAAAAGCGGTAAGTATTACGGTCTTGATTATCATGTGGGTGCTGAGGTGATGTACTATAATAAAGAGATACTCGACCAAGCAGGTATAAATGTAAATGATATTGTAACTTGGGATGACTATATCGCCGCTGGTAAAAAGGTTGTAGAAAAAACCGGAAAGCCAATGACGACCTTGGAAAGTATGGAAAAATGGTCATATTATCCTCTTATTTGCATGCAGGGATCAGACGCAATGGATAAGGATGGTATGAAAAAGGCAAAGTGTATTGTAGACAAAGACTATATTATAGCTAAAAACCCAGCTTTAGAAAATTTTTTTGATAAAGAAGTTATTATGGGAATACGTCCCGAGGATTTATATGATAATGAGGAGTGCTTCAAGGAATTCAGTGCTAGTATTGTGAATGCTTTCATTGAAGTTACTGAGTTAATGGGTGCGGAGACTTACCTGTTTATGAAGGTAGAAGGCAGCAATTTTGTTGCCCGCGTCAATCCCAAAAGTACTGCTAAGGCTGGTGATACTGTTAAAATTGCGATTGATACAAATAAAATACATATTTTTGATAAAGATACAGAAAAGATAATTCTGAATTGATGATAGTAACCTTGTAGTTTAGCCTAATGTGATAGGTAAGGATTATTGTTAAGAAGGAAGTGGTGAAAAGGATGTTGTATACTATTGATATAAATATCTACGATACAAAGGAGTGAAAATCATGCCAATCAGCAAGCGACTATTCGGCAAAGTAAATGAGCAAGAGGTATACGAATATACGTTAAAAAATGGTGGTGTAGAAATTTCTTGTTTGAATTATGGGTGCATTATTACTAAGGTTATAGTACCTGACCGCAGAGGTAATTATGAAAATATTGTAATCGGATTTCAAGAGTTAGCAGATTACCAAAGAAATTCTATATTCGCTGGTGCAGTTGTGGGCAGAGTAGCTGGAAGAATACGTGATGCACAGTTTGTATTAGAGGGGGAAAACTACACATTGCCCAGCAATGATGGTCCCAATAATCTTCATAGTGGACCAAAGGGTTTTCATAATGTAGTATGGGACGCAACAGCAGCTGATAAAGAGGAAGAGGATACTATTGAATTTTCTCATACCAGTTTGGATGGTGCAGGGGGATATCCAGGAGTACTGACGGCTCAAATAACCTATACGTTAAATAACAAGAATGAATTCATCATTCATTATCGCGGACAGTCAGATAAAACTACGTTGTTCAATCCTACAAATCATACATATTTCAATTTAAGCGGCAATTTCAAACAAGATATCTCTCAACACAGTTTAAAAATAGATAGTAGTCGCTTTTTGGAACTAACACAGCAGCTGCTTCCAACTGGTAAGCTGCTGGATGTTACGGATACGGTTTTTGACTTTAGAACTGGTCGGAAAATAATGGAGGGAATTAATTCTATTAATCCCCAAAATACTATAGCCGGACAAGGCTATGATCATCCCTTTGTTTTAGACAGTAATCATAATGGAGAAATTGTCTTGCAGGATGAGGAAAGCGGACGTGTTTTGACTATCGAAACAGATGCAGTGGGGGTAGTACTCTATACGGGGAACCACATACCAGGTGATTTCGATATTTATGGGGTAAAATCTAGACGCTATTTAGGATTGTGTCTTGAAACCCAAGGACTTCCTGATGCAATTCATCATTCTAATTTTCCACCCTGCATTCTACAGAAAGATCAAATTTCGACAACAACCACTACATATACTTTTAGTGTAGCACTTTGATGATGTGATCAAGGAGACGTGTGTTGGAAACAATTACGCGAAAAAAGTATTTAATCAAAAATGTATAACATATTCCCAATAGGAATGCTCTCTCTCTAGACAGGGGTATAGACCCAGTAACTGTCTATAGAGGGGGTATTTTATTTTTATTTATATTTAGGAAAAAAAGAAATTTTTCTTTCTAAAAAGAAGGAAATTCAAAAGCTATAGCGTATTTATAAAGTAATTAATTTAATATTTAATTAATTACTTTATAAATAGGTGCTTTTAATAAAAATAATGTAATTATACATCTTATAAGGAATATAATTCCATATAGTAAATTTAAAATTTAATAATATAAAAAATTTAATTTCTCAAATATTGGACATTTTTTCATTGGCAAAATAGCTCTTTATCTCTTAATTTCAATTCTTTTTGATGTTAGTATCACTATTTAATAAAAGGAGGTCAGTAATATGGGAAATAAAAAGTATAGTATTGGAATTGATTATGGGACGCAATCTGGTAGGGCAATGCTTGTTGAGGTGGAAACCGGTAAAGAAATTGCTACGGCAGTAGTACCTTATGCCGATGGTGTAATTGATAAACAATTACCAGGTACTGATATTCAGTTAGAGCATGACTGGGCACTGCAAAATCCGGAAGACTATTTAGATGTTTTATACCAAGCAGTACCACAAGTCTTAATGGATTCTCAGATAGACCCAGCAGATGTAATTGGTTTGGGGATTGACTTTACTGCTTGTACTATGCTGCCTGTGGCTAAAGATGGCAGGGCCTTATGCCAGCTTCCAGAATACCGAAATAATCCTCACGCTTGGGTCAAACTGTGGAAACATCATGCTGCTCAGGATGAAGCCAATTCGTTGAATCGCATTGCAGCTGCCCGTGGTGAGACTTTCTTAGCTCGGTACGGCGGCAAGATCTCTTCTGAATGGATAATTCCGAAAATTTGGCAAATTCTCGATGAAGCACCTGAAATCTATGAAGCTGCTGATCGGTTCATGGAGGCCACTGACTGGGTAACCATGCAAATGACCGGGATAGATGTACGTAATAGCTGCACTGCTGGTTATAAAGCAATATGGCATAAGCAAGACGGATATCCGGGAAAAGATTTTTTTAAAGCTTTAGACCCCAGATTAGAAAATTTGGTGGAAGAAAAATTAAACAGTCCCATTGTAGCGATTGGCAGCAAAGCTGGAGGCTTGATTTCTGGCATGGCCAAACAAATGGGACTAAAAGCAGGCACGGCTGTAGCAGTGGGCAATGTGGATGCTCATGCTGCCGTTCCAGCGGCAGGGGTTGTTACGCCGGGTAAAATGGTTATGAGCATGGGTACATCAATTTGTCATTTAGTATTAGGCGAAGAAGAAAAAACAGTGGATGGTATGTGTGGTGTAGTTGAGGATGGTATTGTTGGCGGCTATTTTGGGTATGAGGCTGGTCAGTCTGCTGTAGGAGATATTTTTGAATGGTTTGTAGCAAACTGTGTTCCCGGCAGCTACTTTGCCCAAGCAAGTGAGAGAAATATTAATATTCATCAATTACTAGAAGAGAAGGCTGGCAAACTTGTTCCTGGAGAAAGTGGTTTATTGGCTCTTGATTGGTGGAATGGCAATCGTTCCGTACTTGTTGATACCAATCTGACGGGTGTGCTGCTCGGAACTACCTTGCTTACCAAACCAGAGGAAATTTATCGGGCACTTATAGAAGCTACTGCCTTTGGTACCAATATGATTGTCGAAACATTTATCAATGCAGGGGTGCCAATTGAACAATTGTATGCTTGCGGTGGGCTGTCCCAGAAAAATAACATGCTAATGCAAATTTATGCGGATGCAACGGGCTTAGAGATTCGTGTTGCTACCTCATTGCAGACACCCGCATTGGGCGCTGCAATGTTTGGTGCTGTTGCCGCAGGCAAAGAATTTGGGGGATATGACACTATTTTCGATGCGGCAGCGAAGATGACTAGTATAAAGCAGGTATATATACCTAATCCAGAAAATGTTGCTCGCTATAAAAAGCTGTATGCAGAATATAAAATCTTACATGACTATTTTGGCCGTGGTGCTAATGATGTTATGAAACGGCTTAAAGAAATTAAGAAAAATACAAAAAGTTGTAGAGTGTAAAATGATTGTGAAGTAAAAAAGGAGGCTGGGATCGTTATGTTAGAAGACCTGAAACAACAAGTATGGCAAGCAAATATGAATTTACAAAAACATGGATTGGTCGTATTTACTTGGGGTAATGCCAGTGGTATTGACAGGGAAAAGGGCTTGATTGTTATCAAGCCTAGTGGTGTAGAATACGATACGATGCAGCCTGAAGATATGGTGGTGCTGGATTTGGCGGGAAACCAGGTGGAGGGAAACCTTCGACCTTCTTCTGACACGCCCACTCATATAGTCTTATACCGGAATTTCTCTGCGATTGGCGGAGTTGTTCATACTCATTCTACCTGTGCTACAGCATGGGCCCAGGCGGGAAAATCGATTCCGGCTTTTGGTACGACTCATGCAGATTATTTTTATGGCGAAGTTCCTTGTACGCGTAATCTAAGTAGAGAAGAAATTCAAGGGGAATATGAAGAAGAAACGGGTAATGTGATTGTGGAGAAATTTGAGCAGCGAAACCCGCTTCATGTTCCAGGGGTTCTAGTCGCCAATCATGGTCCTTTCTCCTGGGGAAAAGATGCCCATGATGCTGTCTATCATGCAGTAGTCTTAGAGGAGTTGGCAAAAATGGCCTTTTATACTTGCTCAGCGAATTCAGAGGTCAAAGCCATGGATCAACTGCTATTGGATAAGCACTTTTTAAGAAAACATGGCAAAAACGCCTATTATGGACAAAACAAACTGTGATATGGGGTTAGCAAAAAGGAGGACTACTATCATGTTTAAGAATTTAAAAAGCAAAGAAGTATGGTTTATAACTGGCAGTCAGCATCTTTATGGTGAAGATACACTAAAAGAAGTAGCCCAGCATTCGCAAACGATTGCTGCATCACTGGGGGAAAATGAGAAAATACCTGTAAAAGTTGTTTTTAAACCTGTATTGACCAATTCAGATGCTATCTATAATCTTTGTGTGGAAGCAAACAGCACAGATAGTTGCATCGGTCTGATTGCCTGGATGCATACCTTTTCACCAGCGAAAATGTGGATTGGTGGTCTAACGATATTAAATAAACCCTTAGCCCATCTTGATACGCAGTACAACCGTGATATTCCTTGGTCAAACATTGATATGGACTTTATGAATACCAATCAGTCTGCCCATGGTGATCGAGAATTTGGATTTATTTGTACGAGAATGAAGAGAGCACGTAAGGTTATTGTTGGATTTTGGCAGGATGAAGATGTAATCCAGAAGCTGGCTGTTTGGTGCGGGGCAGCATTGGCTTGGAACGATTTACAGGGTGCTAAATTTGCTCGCTTTGGCGATAATATGCGAGAAGTGGCCGTGACAGAAGGTGATAAGGTTGAGGCTCAGATGAAATTCGGATACTCTGTTAATGGTTATGCCTTAGGTGATCTGGCTAAGTATGTGGATGGTGTCAGTGATGCCGAAATTCGAGCATTGATTGCTGAATATGAACAAACATACGTAATGCACGACGAACTAACCCAAGGTGGGGCTAAGCGGGCCTCATTAGAAGATGCTGCCAAGCTTGAATTAGGCATGAAAAAATTCTTGGAAGCTGGTCATTTCAAAGGTTTTACCTCAAATTTCGAAAATTTGTATGGTTTATCACAATTGCCAGGGCTGGCATGCCAGCGTTTAATGGCAGCTGGATATGGTTTTGGCGGTGAAGGGGATTGGAAGACTGCGGTGCTCATTAGAGCCATGAAAGTAATGTCTTATGGTCTTACAGGCGGAACTTCTTTCATGGAGGATTATACTTATCACTTAGAAGACGGCAATATGAAGGTGCTCGGTTCTCATATGCTGGAAGTATGCCCGTCTATTGCTGAGCAAAAGCCTTCACTGGAGATTCATCCCCTCTCTATCGGTGGTAAGGATGATCCTGTGCGCTTGGTATTCAATGTAGCTGCTGGCAGAGGACTCAATGCTACAATTATTGATATGGGTAGTCGTTTTAGATTGATCGTAAATGAACTTGATGTGGTGGCTCCAGACTACGATTTACCGAAACTTCCAGTTGCTAGAGCCCTTTGGGTGCCACAACCTGATCTTAAAGTTGGTACACAAGCATGGATTTTGGCAGGTGGAGCCCATCACAGCGGCTTTAGCCAAGCGGTAACGAAAGAACATTTAGAAGATTTTAGCGAAATAGCTGGAATTGAATTTGTTTTGATTAATCATGAGACTACGATTCGTGATTTGAAGAAAGAGCTTCGGTGGAACGATTTATATTATCATTTGGCAAAATAGCTGATTGAAGAACGCTTAATAATTAAAGAGCAAATGATAAAGGAGATAATAGGAATGATTAATATTCCAAAAGTAAAACTTGGTATAGTTGCTGTCAGTCGAGATTGTTTTCCCCTCCAGCTTAGCGAACAACGAAGAAAAGCAGTTGCAGAGGCGTGTGAGAATAAGAATATTGAAATTTTTGAAGCACAAACTGCTGTTGAAAATGAGAAGGATGTACTTAAAGCCTTGGAGGAATTGCAAAAGGCAGGTGTAAATGCGTTAGTTGTTTATCTTGGGAATTTTGGACCGGAAGGACCAGAAACCATTCTTGCACAAAAATTCACTGGTCCGGCAATGTTTGTGGCAGCAGCGGAAGAGACCGAAGCTAATCTGATTAAGGGACGCGGGGATGCATACTGCGGTATGCTTAATGCCTCTTATAATTTAGCATTACGTAAGTTAGTTCCTTATATTCCTGAGTATCCTGTTGGTACTGCTGATGAACTTGCAGGGATGATTGGGGATTTCGAAAATATTGCCAGAGTCATATTAGGACTAGGAAAATTGAAGGTATTTAGCTTTGGACCTAGACCACATGACTTTTTAGCATGTAATGCACCTATTAAACCCTTATATGATTTAGGTATTGAAATTATGGAAAACTCAGAACTGGATCTTTTTGACTCCTTTTTGAAACATGAAAATGATCCAAGAATTCCTGCAATCGTAAGAGAAATGGCTGATGAGCTTAAGGACGGAAATGGTTATCCAGGTATACTTCCCAAACTTGCCCAGTATGAGCTGACACTACTGGATTGGATGGAAAATAATCTTGGAGCATCCGAATATGCTGTATTTGCCAATAAATGTTGGCCAGCCTTTCAGACTCAATTTAAGTTTGTTCCCTGTTATGTGAATTCAAGACTGGCTGCTAAGGGAATTCCCGCAGCTTGTGAAACGGATATTTATGGTGCGGTAAGCGAATACATTATTACCTGCGCGACGAATAGGCCGGCGACCTTACTTGATATTAATAACAGTGTACCTAAGGATATGTATGACAAGAATAAGGCGCAGTTTGCCGGGTATCAACTGACGGATCTATTCATGGGTTTTCATTGTGGCAATACACCTTCTTGCTGTATGAAGGATTCGGCGATGAAATATCAGCTCATCATGCATAGATTGTTAGAACCGAGTGCAGAACCTGATATTACCAGGGGAACATTAGAAGGAGCCATAAGACCAGGGGATATTAGTTTATTTAGGCTTCAGAGTACCGCTGACTGCCAGCTGCGAAGTTATATAGCCAATGGAGAAATAATCGACGTGGACCCTCACTCTTTTGGCGGTATTGGCATTTTTGCCATTCAGGAAATGGGCAGATTTTATCGCCATGTATTGATTGGTAAGCAGTATCCCCATCATGCAGGTATTGCCTTTAAACATGCAGGTAAAGTATTATTTGCCGTAATGAAGATGCTTGGTGTACAGGACATTGCCTTTAATCAGCCTCCTTCAATGATGTATAAAGACGAAAATCCTTTTCAATAAAAGACAGTAATAGATGGTTTCGTGTAACATTCATGATTTAATTAAAAAATAAATTAATATATTAATTTATAATTGAAAAAACATGAATTGATGCTATAATTTAAATATTCGTACTATTTAGGCGATTGTACAAGGTTAATTGATGTATTTAATAGACTGAAAGTAGGTGATGAAGGTATAACGAAAATTAGTGGATTGGGGCTACCAAGAATAAAAAGAAGGGGAGATTTCAATGAAAAAGGTAGTGGCTTTATTACTGATGTTTGCCATGGTACTAATGTTGACCGCATGTGGTTCAAATCCTAGTTCAGCTCCCAGCAGCAGCGATAAGAAGAAAGTAGGTATCGCAATGCCTACGAAGTCGTCATCTAGATGGATAGCAGATGGTGATAATATTGTTAAGCAACTAAAAGCTAAAGGGTATGAAACTGATTTACAGTATGGGGAAGACAATGTTGAAAACCAGCTTGCACAAATTGAGAATATGATTACAAAAGGCGCTAATGTATTGGTGATCGCCAATATCGATGGTGAATCCTTAACAACTGTATTGCAAAAAGCGAAAGATAAAAATATTCCCGTTATCGCTTATGACCGTTTAATTAAAAAGACTGCAAATGTAGATTACTATGCAACTTTTGATAATTTTCAGGTCGGAGTTCTGCAAGCTGCTTATATTGAAAAAAGCTTAGGCTTAAAAGAAGGGAAAGGTCCGTTTAACATTGAGATCTTTGGTGGTTCACCGGATGACAATAACGCATACATGTTCTTTGATGGCGCTATGTCGGTTTTAAAACCTTATATTGATTCGAAGAAATTAGTTGTGAAAAGTGGGCAAATGGATATGGGCCTCTGTGCTATATTACGGTGGGATGGCGCTACTGCCCAGGCAAGAATGGATAATCTGCTAAGTAAGAACTATACGGGGACAAAAATAGATGCTGTTTTATCTCCTTATGATGGTATTAGTATTGGTATTCTTTCTTCCTTGAAGGCTGTTGGATATGGAACCCCATCACAGCCAATGCCTATTGTTACGGGGCAAGATGCGGAAGCTCCTTCCATTAAATCCATTATTAAGGGTGAACAAGCACAGACTGTATTTAAAGATACTAGAGATCTTGCTAAAGTAGCTGTTGATATGGTGGATGCAGTACTTAACGGTAAAAAAGCAACAACCAATGATGATAAAACCTACAACAATGGTGTTAAAGTAGTGCCGTCCTATTTATTAGTACCTGTTTCTGTTGATAAATCAAACTACGAAAAAATATTGGTTGAAAGCGGATATTATACTGCAGATCAACTTAAATAGTAAGGGATTGCCGGGCCAAAATAATTTAGTGATGACTGTAAAGTCATTACTAAATTATGAATGGCCTAATGCCAAAGAGCGATATAGCAAGGAGTTGAGGATATATGGAAGATGTTATTCTAGAAATGATAGATATTACTAAAACATTTCCAGGTGTTAAAGCTCTAAATCATGTAAATCTGCAAGTGCAAAAAGGCGAAATTCATGCACTGGTGGGCGAAAATGGTGCGGGAAAATCAACCTTAATGAAAGTGTTAAGTGGAGTATATCCTCATGGGACTTATACAGGGGATATTCATTATAAAGGAAAATTGTGTGAGTTCAAAAATATTAAAGAAAGTGAAAAATTAGGCATTGTTATTATTCATCAGGAATTAGCCCTCATCCCTTATCTATCCATAGAAGAGAATATATTTCTTGGCAATGAGCAAGGCAAACACGGTCTTATTGACTGGCATGCAACTACTATGCGTACCCAAAAGTTGTTGGCGACAGTAGGACTCAAAGAATTGCCAAGTACTTTGGTTACCAATATAGGAGTTGGTAAACAGCAATTAGTTGAGATTGCTAAAGCCTTATCAAAGGAAGTTGAATTGTTAATTCTGGATGAACCTACGGCGGCATTGAATGAAGATGATAGTGATAATCTCTTGAAATTATTGTTGGAGTTTAAAAAGCAGGGAATATCCTCAATTATTATTTCACATAAATTAAATGAAATTTCAAGAATTGCTGATTCCATTACCGTGTTGCGTGATGGAGCCACCATTGAAACCTTGAATGTAAGAAACGATCATATTACAGAAGATCGAATTATCAAAGGCATGGTAGGAAGAGAACTAACGGAGCTATACCCTAAAAGAGATGCAGCTATTGGCGATATCATCTTTGAAGTTAAGAATTGGAATGTATACCACCATCTACATAGTGGCCGTAAAGTGATTCATAATGTTAATTTTCACGTTAAGCAAGGTGAGGTTGTAGGAATTGCAGGACTCATGGGGGCAGGGAGAACAGAGCTTGCTATGAGCATTTTTGGCAGATCCTATGGTCAAAAAATAAGTGGGCAGATCTATAAGAATGGCTTAGAAATACATTTGAAAAATGTAAGCCAGGCGATTGAAGAAGGTGTTGCATATGTAACGGAAGATCGCAAACAGTATGGTTTAATATTAAATGATGATATTAAAAGAAATATTACCTTGGCTAATTTAAAAAATATCGCAAGCCATTATGTAATTGATGATAATAAAGAAATTCTAGTGGCGGAGAAAAGTCTTCAGCAGATGAATATTAAATGCTCCAGTGTTTTGCAAAACACTGTAAATTTGAGCGGTGGAAATCAGCAAAAAGTCGTTTTGAGCAAATGGATTTTTACAGAGCCAGATGTTCTGATTCTGGATGAACCTACTCGAGGAATTGATGTAGGAGCTAAATTTGAAATTTATAGCATCATTAATAAGCTAGCTAAGGATGGAAAAGGCATTGTATTGATTTCTTCAGAACTTCCTGAAATACTGGGAATGTGTGATCGAATATATGTTATGAGTGAAGGCAGCATTACTGGAGAGCTTGCAGGGACGGAAGCATCACAAGAAAGAATTATGAAATATGTAATGAGTAAATAAAGGAGGGATCGTCATGGAAACTCTAAAGCAGATGTTTAAAAGTAATATCAGAGAATATGGTATGGTTATTGCATTAGTATCGATTGTACTATTCTTTGAAATTGTCAGCAAGGGTGTACTCTTACAACCGTTAAATGTAACCAACTTAATCCAGCAGAATAGTTATATACTCGTATTGGCGATCGGCATGCTGCTAGTGATCGTTGCTTTTCAGATTGATTTATCTGTAGGATCTATCGCTGCTGTTGTTGGTGCCGTTTCTGCAATCTTAATGATCGATTATCATATTGGTGTTGTGCCTGGAATATTGATTTCTTTGCTGATAGGAGGTCTTGCTGGAGCTTTTCAGGGGTATTGGGTTGCCTATTTTAAAATCCCTGGATTTATTGTTACATTAGCAGGGATGTTGATTTTTAGAGGGTTAACAATGACTGCTTTAGAGGGGCAATCGAAAGCTCCTTTTCCAGAGGTTTTTCAGAAAATGAGTAATGGGTTTATACCAGATGTATTGAGTGGAACATCCATCCATATTACAACCCTTGTGGTTGGGATTATTTTGACGTTGGTATATATATATTTTGAATTAAGTCATAGAAAAGCTAAGCTAGAGTATAATTTCGAGGTAATCCCGGTACGGTTTTTAGCTGCCAAATTGGTATTTGTTGGCGTGGCAATCAACTGGTTTATGTATTTGCTGGCCTCTTATAAAGGCATTCCTAATGTGTTGATATTATTATTTATTCTAATTGTATTTTATACCTTTATAACGACAAAAACAGTGGTAGGGCGTCATATTTATGCATTAGGCGGTAATGAAAAGGCGGCAAAGCTATCAGGTGTAAAAACCGAACGCATTGTGTTTTGGGTTTTCGTAAATATGGGAGTATTAGCAGCTCTTTCGGGTCTTGTTTTTGCGGCTCGCCTTAATGCCGCAACACCGAAAGCAGGCACTGGTTTTGAATTAGATGCCATTGCTGCCTGTTTTATTGGTGGAGCCTCCACTGCAGGAGGGATTGGTGTTGTTATGGGGGCCATTATTGGCGGCTTGGTTATGGGGGTTATGAATAATGGCATGTCTTTAATTGGCGTTACTATTGATATGCAGCAAACCATTAAAGGCTTAGTATTATTATTAGCTGTAGCTTTTGATATTTATACAAAATCAAAACAGTCATAAAACTTATCATATAGGGGGAGTTTTATTATATTAGATGCATAAATCATTAATTAAAAATTTAATTAGGCTTTTTAGCTTTTAATATTATATAATGGTTAAAATAAATTCTTTCATGTCTTCTATATGGTAAAAGAGAATGGATTAAAAGGTTGTCTATTATAAAAATATTGAAAGCAAGAGTGTAGGTGTTTTATGGAAGGTGTAAATACGATTATTTCAAAAGCTATAGGAGGAGGAGCAAATGAGTCGCTGATTATTAATGCGATTCGCAGGCGGGGTCCAATATCTCGTGTCGATATTGCCAAGTTGACTGGTTTAACAGCACCAACTGTAACGAATATATCAAGTAAACTCATTGAAAATGGACTGATTCATGAGTATATGGTTGGTGAGTATAGTGGAGGCAGACGTCCAGTGCTGCTTAAGGTTCATTCTGAAATAGCGAACATGATTATTGTAGATATTCGTTCTAAGGAAATGATTGGCTATCTAATTAATGGAGGCTTAGAGATTAAAGAAGAAATATGTCATGATATTCAACATTTAAAGGAAGAAAAGATTTTATCTTTTTTGGAAAATACAATTGCACAGTGTTATGCTTCGGAGAACGGTAAATTGGCCTTAGCGATTGGTATAATTGTACGAGGACCTGTTATGTCCAAGGAAGGGCTTTCCTTATTTTCTCCCAGTGCTGGCTGGCGTAATGTGCCACTAAAATATCTTGTGGAAAAGCAGTTTCAGTTGCCTGTTTTTGTCGAGAATGATATGCGGGCTATGGCATTGGGAGCCTATCATTATGGTCCATACCGCGATATTAAAAATGCGGTCTTTCTAGGAGTCGGGGGTGGAATTGGCTCGGGAATTATTTTAAATGGTGAACTATATCGAGGCTTAGGTGATAGTGCAGGAGAAATTGGCCATACAGTTGTAGATGTTCATGGCCCCTTATGCAGCTGCGGGAATCGTGGTTGCCTAGAAGCCATGGCATCTGAGTCAGCGTTGGTAAATAGCATGGTTCAGTCAATAACAGATGGTGAACGTTCTGTAGTATCAGATATGGTAAAAGGCAATCTAGATGCCATTAGACCAAAGCATATTTACGCTGCGGCTGAGGAGGGAGATCCGCTTTCAATAAGAACCCTCCAGCAGATTGCCCAATATATTGGTATGGGTGCTGCCAATATTATTAATATTTTTAATCCCCAGTTGGTACTCATTGGTGGCGGCATTGTTAAGGGACGAAGATTCATGGAAGAGACAATCATGCAAGTTATAAAAGAAAGGGCTTTAGCAAGCTGTTATTCTTTAACTCGTATTGAGTTTTCTTCAGAAGGCAGGCAAGATGCCCTAAAGGGCATTGTAGATGTGGTAATGGAAGGAATTTATTTACGGTAGGTAACATGACGAAATGGCTCTCTATGTTGGCAGGGGTATAAAACACCCTAAGAAACTGCTCATATAGAGGGCCTTTTGCTAAGAAAATTTCCTGTGCACCTTATTCTTCGCATATTTCTATCTTTTTTCTGCGCCTGATGTGGTTCGATTATGGTTTTATTAACAAGAAAAATTTACCATTTTTTATACTTTATTGTGTATAATAAAAGTGGGAGTATTAGAAAAAAATGAGTGCTGGGATGGTGCAATATTGGAATTCTTTCGCAAATTACCTAAGATAGAAAATATTCGTTCTAAATTATTATTATATTTTTTCACTCTCATTTTATTGCCCATTATTACACTCGGAGTATTGGGTAATGTCATCTATAGCAAATCCATTGAAGAACAGGCCAATGAACATACGGGACAAATGATTGAGCAAGTAACTCGCAATGTTGAGTTTTATATTCATGATATGGAAAATATCGTTTCTTACCTTTTGGGTGATCCTCAGATCATTGCATTCTTACGGATTGCGAAAGAGGGAGATAGGGATGAATCGCTGAACAATGAGGTTCGGCGAATCTTAAGAACCTATACGAATGTGCACCCAGAGATTGCCGGAATACTCATTGTAAATGAGAATAATCTTTATATTAGCAATGAAATGCATCGAATTTCACGTGATCCCCTTACTGATGAGACTTGGTACAAAAGAGCGATTGCATCGCCAAATGCAATGCAGCTATTTAGTAAACCGATTGGCCGTAATATAACGACAACTCTTAACTATAGTGCTGATGAAGTGGTTTCGATTGCTAAGGCGGTTGTTGATCCTAAGACCAGCCAGCACCTTGGCGTCATACTGATTGATCTGAAATTGAATAAAATTAAAGAAGTAATTGAGACGATTACATTAGGTAAAAATGGATTTTTATATATTATGGATGCAAATGGTGGCATTGTATATGCGCCAGTCAATCCGATTGTATATCGCGTAAAAAGTGAGTGGTTCAACCATTCTGCCAATAGTATTGTAAAAATCATTCAGGGCAGTGAGTTTCAGATTATCTATAAAGATTCAGCTTATACAAAATGGAAGACCATCGGTGTCTTTTCCCTTAGTGAGACACTGAAAGAGGTAACGATTCTGCGTCATTACTCCATACTTATTGGGCTTGTTACCTTAATACTGGCAGTAGTCGCCGCCTTCTTTTTTACTGCTTCCATTGCCAAGCCTTTAAGTAAACTCCGCAGCTTAATGAAGAAGGCTGAGGAAGGCGATCTAAGCGTACGATTTAACAGTAAATATAATGATGAAATTGGACAGCTTGGTAATAGTTTTAATACGATGATCAAAGAGATTAGTAATTTAGTGGATATGGTGTATACGGAACAAAAACGGAAACGAGAAGCAGAATTAAAAACCTTGCAGGCCCAAATAAAACCACACTTTCTTTATAATACTCTTTATACGATTCAGTGGATGGCTGGGGAACACGGTGCACAGGAAGTCGTTCGTATTGTTGGTGCACTTGCTAATTTATTTCGCATTGGTTTAAGTAAAGGGAAAGAGATGATTCCTGTTCATGAAGAATTAGAACATGTTCGCAGTTATCTAATGATTCAGAAAGCTCGCTATGAAGATAAATTGAGATATGAAATTAACTATGAAGAAGATATATTGAATTACAGAGTACTTAAGCTGATATTGCAGCCTCTTGTTGAAAATGCGATTTACCATGGCATTAATGCTAAAAGAGGGGGCGGTACCATCAAGATCACCGCTCGCATTGACAAGGAGAAATTATATTTTAGCGTAGCAGATGACGGCATAGGAATGACAGCGGAAAAACTCGCAGAACTAAGAAAATCATTAGACAATCAGCATGGAGAGGCAGCAAGGACTGGTTTTGGTATTTTTAATGTGAATGAACGAATTCGATTATCCTTTGGCTCAGAATACGGCTTACTATATACCAGCGTGGATCAGGAAGGTACGAAGGTAGAAGTTTGGCATCCAATACGTTAAATAGGGAGTGGTTCAATGTTGAAAGTAGTAATCATCGATGATGAGCCTAAAATTCGTCGTGGTCTCAAAAGCCTCGTTGAGAAAGTAAGGCTTGACATGGAGGTTGTGGGGGAGGCTGAAGATGGAGAAATGGCTTTGGAAGTGGCTAAAAAAACCCTTCCAGACATTCTGCTAGTAGATATTTGTATGCCTTTTTTAAATGGATTGCAGTTTATAGAACAAGTAAACAGCATATTACAAGATTGCATCATCATTGTCATCACTGGACATGATGAGTTTTCCTATGCCCATAAAGCGATTAAATTGCAAGTATTTGATTATTTATTAAAACCTGTCTTTGAAGATCAACTAGAAAACGTGTTAAAACGAGCAGCACAGCAATTGCTGAATTCTCGTCTGCAAAATCATTACCTGAATTGGACCAACCAGGAAACAAAAAAACATTTGCCGCTATTAAGGGAAGCTTTCTGCAAAGATTGGGTAAATGGTCAATTAAGTGAGGAATACATTAGGTCTCAGCTCGCTTTTTTGGAATTGGATTTGTCGCCAGTATCCGGAATGATTGCTCTGAAAGTGGCTGGGCAGTACACCAGAGGACAGCTTCTCAAAGATTGGGAGCGGGAATTGTTGGTGTTTTCCATAGAAAATATTTGTGTGGAATTATTAGAGCCATGGCAGCCGTATATCATTTTTCATGACAGAGTGGATAATCTGATTGCGATAACACCCCTCCTTAATCCAAGCGACTGGTATGAACTTAGTGCTGCTTTGCAGCAGGTTATTGAGCAGCATTTAGAGCAAGTCGTAATTGTCGCTCAACGCCCGCTAGTGGATTTGCTAAGCGGTGTTTCCTCTGTTTATAATGAACTGACCTTAGAACTAAACCGCAAGGTTAGTTATACTCCCGCAGTGCTTCTTTCACAAAAACACATAGAAGCCAATTACTACAAGGAGGATTTCTCACTTCAGAATCTAGCAGAAATTATTAAGATTAGCCCTACGTATCTAAGTCGCTTGTTAAAAAATGAAATTGGTGTTTCTTTCGTTGAATATTTAACTCAGGTGAGAATCGAAAAAGCCATTCAAATGATGGGTGATCCTACGATAAAACTGTATGAAGTGGCAGAAAAAGTAGGGTATAGTAATCAACATTATTTTAGTAATACATTTAAAAAAGTAGTGGGATTATCTCCGGCGGAATATCGTAAAAAAGGCAACTGGCGGTGAGTGGGGTGTTTAAAGTCAAGCAGAGTATGATCATTCTTCTGATTATAGTGACAATACTTACAGGATGTTATCATCCATCAAGCCAAGTAGCAAGTTCCGATCAGGTGAAGTTTGTAATTGGTGTATCTCAAGCCAATTTGGTTGAGCCTTGGAGAGTGATTATGAATGAAGAAATCAAAGAAGAAGCACTAAAGCATGCAGATGTTAAGATTGTTTTTACCGATGCTGTGCAAAACAGTGGCAAGCAGATTCGAGATGTAGAAGAATTGTTAGAAGCGGGGATTGATTTATTAATTATTTCACCCAATGATTCTGCGGAGCTGACACCAATTGTAGCGAAGGCTTACAAAAAGATTCCAGTCATTGTATTGGATCGAGCAGTGGAAGGATATGCGTACACGTTATATATCGGACCGGATAATAAATCTCTTGGCAAAGAAGCGGGGCAATACATCGCAGATCTTTTGCGAAATGGGGGAAATGTTGTAGAGATTCAGGGACCAGCGGGATTGCCTTCCCTTAGAGAAAGAAGTGCTGGCTTTCGGGAAGTCCTGGGGCAGTATGACAATATTAAAATTGTTGCTACTGTAATTGCCGATTGGCAGAGAGATAAGGCAGAAGATGAAATGGAAAAGTTGCTGCAGCAGTATCCTAAAATTGATGTTGTTTTTGCTCATAGCGACTACATGGCACTGGGGGCTTATAAGGCTGCAAAAAAACATGGATCCAATGGGATAAAGTTTGTTGGCGTTGATGGCTTTACAGGTCCTAATGGGGGATTGCAATTGGTAGAGAAAGGTATTTTACAAGGGACATTTACTTGTCTGACAGGTGGGCGAGAGGCCATTCAATATGCTGTTGACATTCTAAATCATGAGAAAGGGATACCAAAGAAGATTATTCCTCGGAGCAATAAAATTACTCTTTACAATGTCTTGGAATATATGAAAACTGCGAATGAACCTAGAAAAGATAATCGTAACAAAAAAATTATGTTAGGATTTTCTCAGCTTGGGGCGGAGAGTGATTGGCGTAGGGCGAATTCCCAATCCATAAAGAACGCGGCATTAGAGACAGGCATTGATCTTATTTTTCTGGAGGCTGATCAAAAACAGGAAATGCAGATTCAAGCCATCCGATCTTTCATTAACCAAGGCGTGGATGTAATTGCCTTTTCTCCTGTCGTAGAAGGGGGGTGGGATGAAGTATTGGAAGAAGCTAAGATGGCGGGAATTCCTGTTCTTTTATCGGATCGAGCGATTAAACCTGACAATAATTCTTTATATGCTACTTTTATTGGCAGCGATTTTTGGGAAGAAGGGCGCAGGGCCGCCCGCTGGCTTGTGGAGAGAAAACTAACTAGGCAATCAGTCAATGTGATTGAATTGGAAGGAACAATTGATTCGGCCCCAGCTATTGATCGAAAAAAAGGGTTTGCTGAGATTATTGCTAATTACCCTCAATTTCAAGTGATTTACTCTGCATCCGGCGATTTTACCGAAGCTGGCGGGCAGAATATGATGAAAGCTGCCTTAGCCATTTATGGCAATCAAATTCATGTCGTTTATGCGCATAATGATGATATGGCTCTCGGCGCTATCAAGGCGATTGAGGAATATGGACTTAGACCGGGCAAGGATATTCTGATTGTTTCGGTTGATGCTACAGCAGCAGCCTTTAAAGCGATGATGGCAGGTAAGCTAAACTGTACTGTGGAGTGTAATCCTCTTCTTGGTCCTCAGCTCATGCAAGCGGTAAAGAGTTTGATGGCAGGGCGGCAGCTGCCAATGCGGATTATTACTTCTGAAGGTGTATTTCCAGCAGAAACGGCGCGGCAGGACTATCTGAATCGCAGGTATTAATCAACTTTTTTAAAACAGTGCGGAAAAGTATAAGAAATTACTGATTATTCTAAATACTGAGGCGTTACTACCATCCTATAATAGAGCTAGCACTACTGGTTCTTAAAAATAAGGAGGGTAAGAAACATGTCAAAGTGGAAAAAAGTTACTATTGCTTTGAGTGTCGGAATTATGATGTTCACACTGGCAGGCTGTGGGGGAGCCAAGCAAGAAACGACGACTAAGCCTGCAGACAAAAAAATTGTTCTAGGATTCTCGCAAATCGGTGCAGAAAGCGAATGGCGTACAGCAAATACGGAATCCATAAAAGCATCGGCACAAGCAGCTGGCATTGAACTTAAGTTTTCTGATGCCCAGCAAAAACAAGAAAACCAGATAAAAGCCCTACGGTCATTTATACAGCAAAAGGTTGATGTAATTGCTTTTTCGCCCGTTGTAGAAACAGGCTGGGATGCTGTACTGCAAGAAGCAAAGGCTGCTAAGATACCTGTGATTTTAACGGATCGGTCCATTAAAATGAGCAGTGGCAATGCAGAAGATTATTATGTTACCTTTATGGGTTCCGATTTTGTGGAAGAAGGCAGAAGAGCTGGTAAATGGCTGGTCGATTTCATGAAAAAAGATAATGAGGTTGTGAATATTGTCGAATTGCAAGGCACTGTTGGCTCTGCTCCTGCGATTGATCGTAAAGCCGGTTTTGAAGAAATCTTAAAACAACATGCTAATTATAAAGTCATTAAATCGCAAACCGGTGATTTTACACGTGCCAAAGGTAAAGAAGTGATGGAATCATTCCTAAAATCAGCCAAGGCTGATGGAGAAAAAATTGATGTATTATATGCCCATAATGATGATATGGCAATTGGAGCGATTCAAGCAATTGAAGAAGCTGGGCTAAAACCTGGAAAAGACATTATTATTGTTTCAATTGATGGTGTTAAAGGTGCTTTTGAGGCCATGATTGCAGGAAAATTAAATGCAACAATTGAGTGTAGTCCACTGCTCGGCGATCAATTGATGACAGCTACAAAAGACTTGGTGGCAGGTAAGACACTTGACAAACGGATTGTTACAAAAGAAGGTGTATTCCCTGCAGAAGTTGCTTCCAAGGAATTGCCAAATCGTAAATACTAAAATTATACGGATATACCGATCCACCCCACCAGTTCTATGTAAAATAGAAACAATCAGGGGTTATCTTTACAAGATAGCCCCTGATGGAGTGGGTTTTTCTTTTATCGACTACTGATTTTGATACGGAGGTGAAATAATAATGGATGTTGCAAATTCTTTGTTAAAGGCAAAGGGGATTTGTAAAGCTTTTCCGGGGGTTAAAGCTCTTAACAATGTAGATTTCGAACTAAAACCTGGAGAAATTCACTGTTTGATGGGAGAAAATGGAGCTGGCAAATCGACTTTGATTAAAGTGTTGACAGGTGTTGATCCTCTCGATGCTGGGGATATCTTTTTAGATGGTAAAGCCATTGCGCCCAAGTCTCCTCATCATGCCCAGCAGCTAGGAATTAGTACAGTTTATCAAGAGGTTAATCTTTGTGCCAATTTGTCAGTTGCCGAAAATATTTTTATAGGCAGAGAGCCATTGCTCTTTGGCGGTATTGATTGGAAGGAAATGAATCGCAGATCACAGGAACTATTGGCGAAGTTGAGTCTTGGGATTGATGTTACCCAGCCTTTAGAGCGTTACTCAGTTGCAATACAGCAAATGGTAGCGATTGCAAGAGCACTTGACATATCGGCTAAAGTTTTGATATTGGATGAACCGACTTCGAGCCTGGATGCTCAAGAAGTTGAAAAACTTTTTGGACTTATGCGTAAATTAAAAAAGCAAGGTTTAGGAATTATTTTTGTAACCCATTTTATTGAGCAAGTTTATTCCGTTTCCGATAAGATTACCATATTACGTAATGGTGAATTAGTTGGTTCCTATGAGACCGTAAATCTGCCTCGTGTTCAGCTGATTGCAAAAATGATTGGCAAAGCCTTTGATGGATTTGAAAGCAACTGCAAGACACTGAAACTGGATATTCTTCAAGAAAGCCGTAATAACTTTTTACGAGTTCGTGGTCTTGGGCACAAAGGTTCGATTCATCCCTTTGACCTTGATATCAGCAAAGGTGAAGTGCTTGGTCTTGTAGGTTTATTGGGATCAGGGCGAACAGAAGTTGCCCGCACTATTTTTGGTATTGACAAAGCCGATAGCGGAGAAATTGCCATTGAAGGACAAACCGTTACCATACAAAACCCTGCTGATGCAATTCAATATGGTCTGGCATATTGTTCCGAAAATAGAAAAACAGAAGGGATTATCGAAAACCTTTCTGTAAGAGAAAACATCATTTTGGCATTACAGGCCAAAGTAGGGTGGATGAAATACATACCTAAGAAAAGGCAAGATGAGATTTCAAAAAAATATATTGAATTATTAAATATTAAGACCGCTGGACCGGAACAACTAATCAAAAATTTAAGCGGAGGCAATCAGCAAAAAGTAATATTAGCCAGATGGCTGCTGACAGAACCTAAGCTTTTAATACTGGATGAGCCTACACGGGGGATTGATGTAGGTGCTAAAGTTGAGATTCAAAAATTAATACTGTCTCTGGCAGAAACCGGCATGTCCGTTGTATTTATATCTTCAGAGCTGGATGAATCGGTTCGATGCTCCAGCCGTATGGCAGTTTTAAGGGACAGAGTAAAGGTAGCAGAGATTTCCGGTGATGAGATGGAAGAAAAATATATTATGCAGACGATAGCAGGGGTGTAGGATGATGGAGAAAATACAGTCTATTTGGAATCGATTTACGAGTTCTAGACTCTGTTGGCCTCTAGCAGCATTATTTTTTGTTTTGCTTTTCAATTTCTTTTTTACGAAAGATTTTTTCACGATTGAAATTAAGGATGGACACTTCTACGGAGTTACCATTGATATTTTGAATCGTGCCGCACCTTTGATGCTGCTCGCCATTGGTATGACCTTGGTCATTGCTACAAAAGGAATTGATATATCTGTAGGGTCGATGATTGCTATTTCTGGAGCAGTAGCAGCTTCGCTAATTGGCGGAAAGCTAGAATATGTCGATGGCGTAAAAACACTCGTTACAATTGTTCCTATGCCCGTTGCCATATTTACTGCTCTTTTCGTTACCACTCTTTTAGGAATGTGGAATGGATTATTAATTTCTAAAGTGGGAATTCAGCCGATTGTTGCCACGCTGATTCTACTGGTTGCTGGTCGAGGAATCGCCCAGCTGATTACTCAAGGACAGATTATTACAGTATATTATAAACCGTTTCAATTCATTGGCACTGGATATATATTCGGATTGCCTTTTTCCCTCTTTATTGTAGGGCTGGTTTTCGGTATTACCTTTTATGCAGTACGAAAGACAGCCTTGGGTATGTTTATTGAATCGATAGGAATTAATGCCGTTGCTAGCAGGTTTGCAGGAATCAATGTGAGTAAATACATCTTTTCTGCCTATGCCTTTTCCGGCTTGTGCGCTGGCTTGGCAGGACTTATTATCTGCTCCAATGTAAGTTCAGCTGATGGAAATAATGCGGGATTATTTATCGAGCTAGATGCTATTTTAGCAGTCTCTCTTGGGGGGAATTCTCTCGATGGTGGTCGATTTTCCTTGGTCGGAAGTTTGATTGGGGCTTTAGTTATTCAAAGTATCACAACGACAATTTACGCCCTAGGGGTACCGCCAGAAATTACACTAGTGGTCAAATCCGTTGTTGTCATTGTCATATGCTTGCTGCAATCTGCTAATTTTCGAAAAATTGTATTTTCTAAATGGGCTCAAAAGAGGGGGATTCCAGGTGAAAAAAATGCAGCTAAGTTATAAGTACATTAATCTAATGATTACGGTTGTATTGTTTTTTGCTTTATTTGCAGCGGGCTCTGTCTTGTATAATGGATTTTTTTCCACACAAGTGCTGCTCAACATGCTCATTGATAATGCCTTTCTGATTATTACAGCAATCGGTATGACCTTTGTACTTATTATTGGCGGGATTGATATTTCTGTGGGTTCCGTAATTGCGTTAGTATGTATGCTATCAGCATATTTGCTGGAAATACAGCACCTTAGCGCTATGATTGTCATACCTCTAATGCTGCTAATGGGATTTCTCTTTGGGCTTGTGCAAGGTAGTTTTATTCATTTTTTTACTATACAGCCTTTTATTGTAACTCTTGCAGGTATGTTTTTAGCTAGAGGATTATGCTATGTAATCAGCATTGATACCATTATGATTACCAATCCCTTTTATCAATTTGTCGCTACCTACCGAATACCATTACCTTTTGGTAATTTTATTTCAATTAGCGTTATTATTGCTCTTGTATTAGTATTAGCAGCATTATATCTTAGCAATTATACTAAATTCGGACGTGCCGTATATGCCATCGGTGGTAATGCGCAATCGGCAATGTTGATGGGACTGCCAGTTGGTAGGACAAAAGTTTTAGTGTATGGTCTAAGCGGATTTTGCTCTGCCTTGTCAGGAGTTGTATTTAGTTTTTATATGCTTTCGGGTTATGGACTACACGCCATGGGTTTAGAAATGGATGCGATTGCATCTGCTGTTATCGGTGGGACACCTTTAACAGGCGGGGTCGGATTTGTCACAGGAACACTTTTTGGCGTTTTGATCCAAGGAGTAATCCAAACCCTAATCATGTTCCAGGGGACACTAAGTTCTTGGTGGACCAAAATTGCTGTTGCATTTTTACTCTGCTTGTTTATTGTACTGCAAAGAATCGTTGTTTCCAGAAAGGAGCGTACTAAGTCAATCTCATAGTATAACCGAGAATAGCCAGGATTGCTCTTACGTTAATACATGCGCCAGGACGCAGCACTTTGAATATAATAGATAAATAGTATAAAAAAAGTCACTCATAATGAGTGGCTTTTTTTGTATTGAATCATACAATATTTGAGGATCTAGAAATCGAAACGATAGTTAATGATGAAAAAAGATAATGGAATTAAGTCAGACTTAATCACGAAATTTGTCAATAAATAAAGTTAATAACTTACCATGAGATTACATATTTTTACAATAATGATTTGATATTATATTGAATTGTAATTACTTTTAACTTAATAGAGGAGGATTTAGATGCTGTTAGATATTTTATACGGATCATTTTGTATCGGTGTTATCACGTTAGGTGCTGTATTGTGCATGTACTTTAAATTGCCATAACCATGGCATTGTTAATAGTATTAAATGGTAAAAGAGGTGTTTGATTTGAATAATTGCGAATGGAAAGAAAGTCCGGTTGTATTCATTGCTGGATTATTGGTAGTGTATACTGTAAGTAACTCAATTATGGTCTTATTCAATTTATAAGAATACGGTACTCTTCTCTTTTCTCTCTGAAATCCTGAAAAGAAAGTCGTCCCTAATAAGCGACTTTCTTTTTAATTACTTAAATATAGCGGTATTGTTGAAAGTAGAAATATATATAGCGATCGAGAATGATATCGATAACTAAAAGTTATCATGTAATGAATATTCGATATTATCTTTCTATTCTAATAAACCGTATAATGTGGATGAAGTCATTGCTAGTTTATTGAGTTAGAAGGAGAGATAGATATGAGTTTACGTGATGAAGCACTACAATATCATCGAAAAAATAATGGTAAAATGGGTGTGATAGCTAAGGCTCCTATAAGAGATGGTTATGATCTTAGTCTAGCATATACCCCAGGAGTAGCAGAACCCTGTATGGAGATCCACCGTGAGAAAGATTTATCCTTTGAATACACCTGTCGGGGTAATATGGTGGCAGTGATTACGGATGGAACTAGGGTATTAGGGCTTGGAGATATTGGTCCAGAAGCAGCTATACCTGTAATGGAAGGCAAAGCTGTGCTATATAAAACCTTTGCGGATGTAGATGCGATTCCTTTATCCATTGATACGAAGGATGCAGATGAATTTATCAGAACGGTTCGGATGCTGCAGCCTAATTTTGCAGGAATTAATTTAGAAGATATTTCTTCTCCTAAATGCTATGATATTGAAGATGCTCTAAAAAAAGAAATGGATATACCAGTGTTTCATGATGACCAGCATGGTACAGCTATTGCCGCTGTATCAGCTACTATTGGTGCACTGCGGCTGGTAAAAAAACAATTGTCCGATGTTAAAGTTGTCGTCAATGGTGCTGGTGCAGCTGGTACCGCGATTGTACAGCTATTACTCAATGCTGGTGTGGGGCATGTCATTATGATGAACTCCAAAGGCGCCATGTACGAGGGAATGGAGATGTCCCGAGTGAATCGGGTTCAGGCGGCACTGTTGTCTAAAACCAACTTAAAGAAAGAAAAAGGCAGTATAGCAGATATTGCCAAAGGGTCAGATGTGCTGATTGGAGTATCACAGCCTGGCTCCTTCACAACAGATATTGTTCAAAGTATGAATGCAAATTCTATCGTATTTTCCTTGTGTAATCCAGAACCAGAAATTAGCTATAAGGAGGCTAAAGCTGCTGGGGTAAAAGTAGCCGGTACGGGGCGCTCGGATTCTCCGAATCAAGTGAATAATGTTACTGTCTTTCCTGGAGTTTTTCGTGGAGCCATAGATGTTAGGGCCCGCCAAATTAATGAAGAAATGAAACTAGCAGCAGTGTATGCCATTTCCGAGTTAATAGCAGAAGAAGAACTGCGAGAAGATTATGTTGTTCCTGATGTTTTTGACAAACGTGTTGCTCCAGCCGTGGCAGCAGCTGTAGCACAAGCGGCGATAAAAACTGGTGTTGCTAGAATAATCGTTGATCCTGAAGAAATAAGGGCTAAGACGGCAGCTAGAATTGAACGAGCTTAAGTCCTTTGTAAGTACTATAAAATAATAATCCAGGCTTCCTGCAATATTTCTAGTTTAGGAAACATTGCAGGAAGCCTGGATTTTGTTTCATGAAGAAAAGCACTACTCTTCATGAAACAAAAAATGAAGAGCAGTGCTTTAACTAGATTTATTAGATTTTAACAATACCTAGTAGAATTGCTGCAAATAGTGATACGAGACTTAGTCCCCACAATAACGGCATACAATACTTTAAATGTTCTTTTAATTCTACGCCGGCAAGTCCGATTGCTAGAAATGTTGTTGCTGCATGAGGAGTAACGAGAACCCCATAGTTTTTACCAATCAGCATTGCGTTAGCCATATTTATTGGATCAATGCCATATTTACTTCCTACGCTCATAGCAACTGGAACTAAGCCAAAGAAATAAGAATCTGTCCCGAGTAACATACCAAGGGGTACTGCAAATACTCCCATGATAAGATGTAAATATGGTCCTAAAAAAGGAGGAATGATCGAAATGAAGGTGACCGCCATGCTATCAAGCATTTTAGCACCAGAGATGACTCCTAAAAATACGCCGGATGCTAATAAGATGGTTGCCATAGATAATGCTTCTCCAGCATGAGCCTTGAGCCGGGCATTTTGTTCCTTAACATTAGGGTAATTTACAAGTAAGGCAATAGCTAATCCAAACATGAATGCTGCATACAATGGAATCTTAGTGAACATCATTAAAGCAATGACACCAATTGTCAAGAAGACATTGAACACCACCAGCTTAGGACGCTTTAGAGCTTCTGCCTTGGCGGATTTAGCAGCATTTTGCTCTTGTTCCTCAGCAGTAAGAGTAGCGGCATTTACATCAATTGCTTGCATACCAGCACCGCGTCTTTTCTCTAGCACGCCTAAGAAAGCAGCAAAGGCAAGAACGATGATCATTCCCACGACCTGAAGGGGAATTAGAGTATGCCATAACTGGTTGATGTCTACTTTAGTAATAGCGGCTATTCTGGCAACAGGTCCGCCCCAAGGAACCAGATTCATGATACTCATAGCCGATCCGATAATAACGAGCATTATCAATGGTCTGATATTAAGTTTTTTGTACAAAGGCAGCATCGCTGGTACAGTTACCAACAAGGTAGCTGCTAAGGAGCCGTCGAGATGGGCAATTGTGGCGATGATCCCAGTTGCAACTGTGATTGCTACAACATTATTTCCTGCTTTCTTAACTAAAAAGTTGATAAGAGGATCAAACATCCCTGCATCAGACATTAAAGCAAAGTAGATAATAGAAAACATAAACAAGACAGCGATGGGCATCGTAACAGCCACACCGTCTTTAACATACTTTGATACCTCTACAAAGGATGAGCCGGCAGCAGCGGCAGCAATCAAGGGCACAAGGATAAATATAGGGGCTGGCGTTGCTTTTGATTGCATTAACAAATAAATAATAAAGATTACCATGAGAAAACCAATAAGTGCTAACATGTTTATTCCTCCTGAATTTTTAGTATATTCCGTTAATAGGATAACATATTAATTGGCAGAGATATTATTTTGTTCATTTTGGTTATAAAAATCTTAAAAGTAATACTGAGATATTTTCTGCTTTCTAATTATTTTATTAATTGAAATGATGTATAATAATCTAATACGATTGAATGTACCGCTCATAGGTCATTCATTTAGTTCTTTATAATCAGAAAGGGGTCTATTTGAAAAGATGCATAAATTATCATTGCAATATAAAGTGATGTTTCTTACTATTTCAATGATTTCTATATTACTGCTAGTAGTAAGTGTTTTAGTGGTCCGTATCATTGATCATCAGGTTCGAGAAGATGTGGGTGAGCGGGCTATGATTATAGGACGGATTGTAGCACAAACACCAAAAGTGCAACAGGCGATTCTTTCTGAAAACCCTTCTGAAGTGCTGCAGCCCCTAACCGAAAATTGGCGACTTTCCAGTGAGGCTGCGTTTGTTATTGTAGCAAATATGGATCAAGTGCGACTATCATATCCTGATCCTTCAAAAATAGGTACTTCGTTATCAAACCTTTATCGGGAGCCTGTACTTAGGGGAGAGGAATATATATATGTTGCGCGAGGAAGTCTGCCTAGTTCTATTCGGGCCAATATACCTATCTATAGTGAGAGTGGGGATAAGCAAATTGGATTTGTTTCTGTAGGTTATTATTTGACGAATGTCTATAAAGAGGCTTTAGAAAAATTTATTCCAATTTTATACTTATTTCTAGTGGCAATAGCATTGAGCGTTTTGGGTTCTGTCATGATTGCCCGTAATATTAAAAAATCTATTTTTGGTCTAGAACCGCACGAAATAGCAACAATTGTCAGGGAAAAGCAAGCTACCCTGGAATCTATCCGGGAAGGAGTAATCGCTGTAGATCAGAATGGAACGATTCGTTTACTAAATGGCGAAGCTGCTTCTCTATTAGGGATCAATTCAGAGATGGCTTGTGGGCATCATATTGATACCATTCTTCCTCAAAATAGACTAGATGTTGTTATTAATAATGATCAAGCTGTATACGATGAGGAACAAAGGGTCAATGACATTATTATTCTTTCCAACAGTGTGCCGATAACTGTTGATGGTAAAGTAGTAGGTGCTGTAATATCCTTTAGAGATCGTACCGAAATAAATAGGCTAGCTGAGGAACTTACAGGGGTGCATCGATTTGTAGATGTTTTAAGAGCCCAAGCCCACGAATTTAAAAATAAATTGCATACCATAGTCGGATTAATACAACTGCACAGATATGAAGAGGCGGTAGATTTTGCGATAGATAGTGGTTTGGAAAAGCAGGAAGTTGTTGATTGGCTGAGTGGGCGAGTTAAAGATCCAACTATTTGTGGTTTACTTATCGGAAAAATAAGTCACATGCGAGAATTAGGTATAAAATTTAATATTTTGCCTGATACGATGATGACTAAGTTGCCGGCAAAAATGAATAGTGGTGATATTGCTTTAATTATAGGTAATTTTCTGCAGAATGCGATTGAAGCCGTTGTTAGTGTTGAAAACAAACGCATTGTCTTTGGTATAGTTCAGCTTGATGATAAATTGGAAATTAGGGTACAGAATTCTGGTCAGCAAATATCCACTGAATTGTCAGAGGAAATTTATCAACGTGGCTTTACGACTAAGAAAGGAAATAGCGGGTTAGGTCTTGCATTAATTTTGGACAAACTAAAACTAGTGGCTGGTGAGATAGTTCATCGCAATTTGCCTAAAGGTGGAGTAGAGTTTATCGTATGGTTACCCTATTAGTAGAAAGGTGATGAGTATGAAAAAAATTAAGGTCTTAATTGTAGAAGACGACCCTATGGTTGCGGAGATTAATAAAAATTATACGGAAGCTGTTGAAGGGTTTTGTGTTAATTGTGTTACCAAAAATGGGAAAGATGCATTAGAGAAGATTAACACAATGAATATAGATTTAGTCATTCTTGATATCTATTTGCCAGAAATCAATGGAGTAGACCTTCTATCTCTCATTCGGAGGGAAGACAAAAACATTGATGTAATAATGATTACTGCTGCCGATGATTCTGATACCGTTAGTAGAGTGTTGCGCCAAGGCGTCATTGCCTATATAACAAAGCCCTTTAAGTTTGATCGTTATCGATTCATTCTTGAAAATTATAGACGACAAAAGCAAACTATACTGCAGAAAACAAATCTTGAACAAAGTGATATTGACAATATGTTAGCTGTTGCAGTGCACAATGAAAAAAAGGTAATGCCTAAGAATCTTCATACTCAAACGCTGACTATGATTACTAATTATTTACTTGCGTGTAAAGAACCGATCTCGGCTGAAGAACTTTCTTCTGGTGTGGGGATTTCACGGGTGACATGTCGACGTTACCTGGAGTATTTAGTCGATAAAGGACAATTGCAGATGGATTTATCTTACATTTCAGTAGGTCGACCAATCCATCGCTTTACGTTAGTAAGCCCGGATATAAATCTATAAGTTATGAATACTACGCTCTAATTTTAAGAGGAAGTAATAAACATGGAATTTTGATATAAAATTTCATGTTTATCTTTTTGGATAGATTGGTCTTTATGGTAATCAACTAATCCCTATAGTAAGATGATGAACTAAATAAACTAAATAAACTAAAAATACGAAACTCTGATTATTGAGAATTCTTTGATAATATATGATAACATAAGACCAGAGAAGGCAATTCTATTATTGTGAACTTGTCGATAAGCAAGAGTGTTCTAGATTATAGAATGATTTTCTTATTTAATCCTTGATTTTTATGTATGAACAAACAGAAATGGGGGGTATTTATGAGTAAGTTACTTAAATTAGCCCAAGCAGGGACGGTAGAATCAAGCGATATCCTTATAACCTTGGCACCAGCAGATGCTGGAACTGGAATAAGAGTAGAGCTAGTCAGTCCTACAATCCAGCAATATGGGGCGCATATCAGAAATTTAATAACGAAAACACTTGTTGACCATGGAATTGAAGATGTGCTGGTAAATGCGAACGACAGAGGCGCATTAGATTGTACAATAAAGGCCCGGGTAATAACCGCATTACAAAGAGCAGGAGAGTGAGGAGGATACAATGGAAAAGCTGAGAAGAAGCATGATGTTTGTTCCTGGTAACAATCCAGGAATGCTCCTAAACGCCGGCATTTATGGCGCTGATACAATCATTCTAGACTGTGAAGATGCCGTAGCAATTACTGAGAAAGATTCCGCAAGAAATCTTGTATTTCAAGCCATCTCAGAAATCAATTATGGTACAGAAGTAGCTGTTAGGATCAATCACATTAGCACACCCTTTGGCTGGGATGATCTAAAACGAATCCTACCAGCAAAACCGGATCTCATTCGTTTACCGATGTGCCAAGGACCAGATGAAATTTGCCAAATTGATGAATTCATTAGCGAAGCAGAACAAAAAAATAAATTTCCTTCAGGATCCATAAAAATGATGGCTGCTGTTGAAACTCCCAAAGGCTTACGATTAGCCTATGAAATCGCATCAGCGAGTCCAAGAATGGTGGCATTAGCCATTGGGGCAGAGGATTTTATTGCCAACTTAAAAACCACGCGCAGTAAATTGGGTCGGGAGTTATTGGCGGCCAGGGGACAATTGGTACTGGCGGCTCGGGAAGCTGGTATCCAATGTATTGATACGGTTTTCTCTGATATTAATGATGAAGAAGGATTTAAAAAGGAGCTCGAACTCATTAAAGAAATGGGCTTTGATGGTAAATCCGTTGTAAATCCTCGCCAAGTCAGTGTTGTTCATGAATTCTTTGCACCTACGGCTAAAGAAATTGACCATGCCCAAAGAGTTCTTGCTGCTTATCAAGAAGCTCTTGAGAAAAAATCGGGAGTTATCTCACTAAACGGAAAAATGATTGATCTGCCGATTGTAGCACGGGCAGAACGTACTTTGACTTATGCTAAAGCCACTGCTGGGAAAGGAGGCAAATAAAAATGAAAAATTCCATCGGAAGAGAAATTCCTGACTTTATACCTGGGCTAGGGAAGGTGACTGGTTTTGGCGGTGCCTTTGCCCGTAAACCTGTAGGACGGACTGCCGGAGCAGCTTTAAGTACATGCTTACCACGTGCGGATAAACTATTAGCTTCCATTGAAACTGCGATTGATGCAGTAGGACTTAAAGACGGAATGACCATTTCTTTTCATCACCATTTTCGCAATGGAGATCGAATCTTAAACCGTGTTGTTGAAGCCATTGCGAAAAAGGGGATTCGTGATATTACCCTTTCCCCGAGTTCACTTAACACGGTCAATGATGCACTTATTCCTTATATCGAGCAGGGTGTAATTACAGCAATCGAAACAAGCGGCGCCAGAGGGAAAATGGGACGGTTCTTAACAGAAGGCCATTTGAAAAAACCATTGCATATCCGTTCCCATGGCGGTCGGGCTCAGGCCATTGAAAGTGGAGCCATTCACATTGATGTGGCTTTCCTAGGTGCTCCGGCCTGCGATCGCTACGGAAATATTAACGGAATTCAAGGTCAGTCTGCTTGTGGTTCTCTAGGATATGCCATACAAGATGCAGCGTATGCCGATCAAGTTGTAGCCATTACCGATAATCTAATGCCTCATCCCCTGTTTCCCATCAGTATCCCTCAAACCCAGGTAGATTATATTGTTGTGGTTGACAGTATTGGTGATCCAGCTGGGATCGCTTCAGGTGCTCTTCGCTATACGAAAGACCCTAAAGAATTGCTCATTGCGAAATATGCTGCCGATGTGATGGACTATTCGGGTTACTTGCAACAAGATTTTTCCATGCAGCTTGGCAGCGGTGGCGCTTCCATGGCTGTCGGTCGGTTTATCAAGACAAAGATGCTCGAAAGAGGAATAACCGGCAGCTTTGGAGTTGGTGGCATGACTGGTGTTTTTGCTGAAATGATGGAAGAAGGCTTATTCAAAATGATGTTTGATGTACAGAGTTTTGATATTCCCGCTATTGATTCCATCAAGAAAAATAGTAATCACTTAGAAATGTCAGCGTCTTATTATGCAAACCCTCATAATAGTGGAGCGATTGTGAATAATCTTGACGCAGTTATATTAAGTGCGACAGAAGTTGACGTTGATTTTAATGTCAATGTGATTACCGATTCAAACGGAGTGATTATGGGTGCTTCCGGCGGTCACTGCGACACGGCTGCTGGTGCTAAACTAACCATTGTGGTAGCGCCGCTGCTCCGTGGTCGTTTGCCCATGGTTAAAGATGCCGTTCATACGGTGGTAACACCTGGTGAAACAGTTGATGCTATTGTTACGGAACGAGGAATTGCTATCAATCCGAAAAGATTAGACATCATTGATAATGTAAAAAATTCTGGCCTTCCCATCATGTCCATACATGAACTTAAGGATATTGCCTACAAACTGTGTGGTAAACCAGAGGCGATTCAGCTCAGCGATGAGATTGTCGGAGTTGTAGAATATCGGGATGGAACCATTATTGATGTAATTAGACGCCCAAAATTCTAGGTGGAATTGTCTCAAATATAAAAGCAAGAGGGATAGGGATTAAAAAATCAGCAACAAAAGACCGAATACTGTCAGCAGTATCCGGTCTTTTGTGTAAATCTGAAATTAAGTGAAACTCTATCTAAAAAAAAAATGCAATTAAGTTACAGTTTTTGTAAATTAATTGCAGGATTTTTATATTTAATGGTAAATATAACATAGATAGGAATTTTATTTCTTAGAAAGAACTAAATGAATGGGGGTAATAATAAATGAGTCATGATAGTTCTGAAAAAACCTCTAATAGAAGTTTTGGAGCAGAAACTTCCAATAGCAGCTTTAGTGGCGGTTTTGGATTAGAGCTCTTAAATAATAGTTCTAATGGTGGCTTTGGTGTAGAGAATCCTAGCGGTGATTACAAGGCAGTCCTAGGAAGCGAAATTGCTATAGAATCAGTTGGGAGTATGTTAGATATTAATACTGATACTAAAGGGGGGATTGCAGGAGGTGCTGTCTATTTAGGAAATGTGAATCGCTATTTTGTAAATGATTCAATAGAGGAAATCTGTGATACTCGTGAATTTGGCAATGTTCAAAGTTGGTTTGAACGTGGAAGTATAGTTGGATCGGTAGTGCAAGTTGTCACTGATTTATATAATAAATATGTATCACCAGAAATGAAAAGTGTAGAGAAAGTTATTGCTGATATCGATAATAAGATCGTAACAAAAATTGAAGAAATTTCATCTGGGGGTTGGGATAGTCCCTACAGAAATATCCAGTTAGATGGTTGTATCAAAGGAGACATAGCAGAGTCTGATCAAAGCAATGTTTTTTACCGAAATGATGATCGTAATGAAATCCAAATCGATATCGCTGCAGGGGGGGCTCTTAAGAAGAGTGAGAAGACGGATCTTGGTGATTAAGGATTAGAATGTACTAATTTGATTCTTTAGTGAAGATGATTTTAAAATCAGAATTCTGAGTTCCTTTCATTAGGCAGTTTATAAGTTCCGTTTTTATATTCTCTTTAATTTTGATATCTTCATATGGCGGTTCCCAATACTTCATGGTATCGCTAAAAGCAATGAATCCGTCTGTAAGCATTTTTCCTTGAATGATTGTTTCTTTGTCAGCGATCTCTACTTTAAGATACGATTTTGTTGCTGTTATTTTCATGTTGTCACCTCTTTAACCGATTTATTTTATATTTGGAGATTATTGTTATGATTCTTAGATTCTTCCAATTATGGTGTTCTGTTGTTATAATATAAGAAAAATATGACAAATTTATGACAAGCTTATGATTAGCGAACATTCGTTACTGAGCATCATAGTGTCTTTAAAATAGATTGCTGCCTTTCAGTAATGTGCTGGGAGTAGCAATTTTTTTATAGAAAATAAAATGTTACTTTAGTCCTCTTGTTGCTTGAAAGCCTTGCCAGGATACTCAATATGTGACAAAATCTATACGTATGTGTAACGTATTTTAATAAAACGCCCAAAATAAGTGAGAATGAATAAAAGTTGGAAAGAGGATATGTTTTGATTCCAGAGAAAGGAGTACTATGGAAGAAAAAATAATTACAGAAAAAGAAACCTTAACGTATATGAACACCGGGAAAATTTGTTTAGCAGTGGTAGCAAAAGGCTTTGGAATGCCAATTGACGAAGAAAAACTGACAAACGAATATGGGATTGGCGATGATCTCTTTGAACCAAAGGACTTAATAAAAGCTGCAAGAAAGATAAATCTGAAAGCAAAAGTAGTAAAATCAGGGAAAAGAGGACTATCTGCCATTCCGGTTCCTGCAATTGCGATTATGAACAACGGAGATTATATAGTGATTGGGGAACATAATGCAAAGAAAATAGCACTGTTTTCTCCAAGGCATGGACATTCCATTGTAATGCCCTTAGAAGAATTTCTTCTTAGTTGGACGGGTCAAGCTATTATATGTAAGCGCTCCTTTAATTTAAAGGACATCAGTAGACAATTTAATTTAATTTGGTTTATACCTGTTGTAGTCCGATATAAGCGTTACTTCATAGAAATTTTGGGAGCCGCATTCTTTTTTCAATTATTTGGACTAGTAGTGCCTTTATGCACACAGGTAATCATTGACAAAGTAATTGTTAATCATGGAACAGTCACTTTAAATATACTCGTCGTGGGGATGGTGTTTGTAGTCCTATTCCAGACCGTAATGAACCTGATAAGGACATATTTATTTACCCATACCACAAATAAAATTGATGTAATCTTAGGTACTAGAATGTTCCGGCTTTTGATGCATCTACCTATACAATTCTTTGAAAAAAGGCGAGTTGGGGATACTCTGATGAGAGTGTCTGCTTTAAATAATATTCGCGAATTTTTAACTGGTACCGCCATGACGGTGCTGATTGACTTGGGTTTTTCCGTCATATTCTTTGCTGTAATGTTTTATTATAGTGCACCTTTGACCTTAATCGCTATTGCAGCCATACCCATTCAATTGGCAATCAATATAGTAGGAACGCCAATGTATCAAAAAAGACTGCAAGATTCTTGGAATGCCAGTGCAGAAAACAATGCTTTTGTTGTTGAAGCGATAACGGGCATTCATACTGTAAAGTCTCTGGCAGTGGAGCCGCAATTCAATTTTAAATGGGAAAGATTATTAGCCAAAAGCGTTAGTACCAATTTGGATAAAGCACAGTTCAGCGTTGTATTAAATAATGGGGGAAGCCTTACACAAAAACTAGTTGCCTACTTACTGATCTGGTTTGGCGGATTTATGGTAATTGATGGAGCAGTAACAATTGGCCAGTTTATTGCTTTCCAAATGATGGCGAATCAGGCTGGTGCACCTTTATTGCGCATAGTAGGAATGTGGCAATCCTTTCAACAGACAAAGCTCGCTGTTACAAGAATCGGAGATATATTAAATGCAGTACCAGAACCAACCTCTTTACCTGATGCAATTCGATTATCAGAGATCAAAGGCGAAATAAAACTTGAAAATATAACCTTTAGGTACTACATTGAGAATGATGAAGTGCTGCGAAAAATTAATCTACACATAAAACCAGGCATGAAGATAGGTATCGTAGGACGATCGGGTTCCGGGAAAAGTACCTTAACCAAAATCATTCAACGATTATATATTCCTGAAGCAGGTCGGGTTTTGATTGATGATGTGGATATAGCCCAAGCTGATCCAGCTTGGTTAAGACAGCAGATTGGTGTAGTGCTGCAAGATAACTATCTGTTCAATGGCAGTGTACGGGACAATATAGCTCTTGCCCGTCAAGGTGCAAGCATGGAAGAGATCACTCAGATCGCTAAGCTTGCAGGTGCTCACGATTTTATTCTCGAACTTCCCGAAGGATATGATACGATTGTCGGAGAACGGGGTGCTGCATTATCTGGTGGTCAGCGCCAGCGAATTGCAATTGCCCGAGCATTAATTTCCAATCCTAAGATTGTAATATTTGATGAAGCTACCAGTGCGTTAGATTATCATTCAGAGCGGATCATCATGGGAAATCTTGCACAGATCGCAGCTGGACGTACGATGATCATCGTTGCCCACCGTCTGGCAAATGTCAAAGAGTGTGACGCAATCATTGTCATGGAGCGAGGTCAAATTATAGAACAAGGGACACATGACAAACTTATAAAGGACAGAGGCGCGTATTATAATCTCTATCAACAGCAAGGAGACAGCCATGTTTAATAAAATGTATGGATATATAAAGAAGAATGAAGAATTAAAGATTCTTCCAGAAAAGATAAAGGGATTTTATGAAAGAGTAAAAATTAAGAACATCGAAAAGTTTCAAAGTAAAGAAGCTGAATTTTTACCTGCAGCTTTGGAAATCGTTGAATCGCCGCCATCCTATGGCAGTAGAACTGTATTATGGACATTTTTCATCTTAGCAGTTATTGGATTGCTGTGGGTGACATTTGGCAGTGTAAACGAAGTTGCTATAGCGCCAGGAAAAATTATTCCTAATGGCTATGTTAGAATACTTCAAGCCGAAGATAAGGGGATCATTAAAAAGATTTATGTTGTAGATGGACAAAAAGTACAAAAAGGAGATTTGTTATTAGAATTAGATACTACATATTCTGCAGATGATTTAGCTAAAGTGAAAAGGGAAGCTATTTATGCCAATCTTGAAGTAGAGCGCTTGATCGCCGAAAAAGAAAATCGATCCTTTCTGCCCCATACAATACCCGAAGCAGATGAAAAAGATATACAAACGCAAATCAATCTCTATAACAGTCGTAATTTTGCATATCAGACAAGAATCGAAGAGGCTCGGCATACGATGCAGCAATATCAACAAAATTTGCGAAGTGCTCAAGTGGAGAAGAATAAACTAACAAAGTTGCATCAGCTTGCTAAAGAAAAAGAGAGTAAATTAGAACAATTAGTAAATGAAAATGCGATATCAAAATTTACCTTAATAGACCAGCAAAGTAAACGAGAAGAAGTTGAGCAGAATTTGGCAGAACAAGAATCGATAATCAAGGCACAAGAATCCTTATTATCGAAAAGCCAGGCATCTTTAGCGCGGGTTGTAGCAGAAAAAAATGTGGAAGTTGATACAAAGCTGGTTGAGGCAAGACAAAAACTTTTCTATTGCAATGAAGCAGTGAAAAAGGCAGAAGAAAAGAATCGTTTAGCAACTATTGTGGCGCCAGATGACGGATACATAAGCAATTTAGCAGTGCATACAATTGGAGGCATTGTGACGCCTGCGCAAGTACTGCTGGAGGTAGTGCCTGATAAAGTCAGCTTAGAAGTTGAGGCCTGGGTGGCAAATAAAGATATTGGATTCATACAGAAGGGACAGTCTGCCGAGGTTAAGATAGAATCCTTTAATTTTCAAAAATATGGCACGGTGCCTGCTGTTGTCCTTACGATTAGCCCGAATGCAGTAGAAGACCGGGAAAAGGGCAATGTATATCGAGTAATTTTGCAAATGGATAGAGACTATGTGGTTGTGAACAACCAAGAAACGCGTTTCAATAGTGGCATGGTGGTCAATGCTGAAATTAAAACGCGGCAAAAGCAAATCTATGAATTTTTCTTAGAACCCTTTAAAAAATACCAAAGCGAATCTTTGAGAGAGAGATAAGATATGGCTAAACAAAAAATGCAAGAAGAAGTGAAGCTGCAAGAAAACATTTTTGTTGATTCAGCATTAAAATGCTTACTAATGATAGCTCAAATGATTGGCATTGCAGCTAATGAAAAACAAATACGTCGTGCTCATATCATAGGCAATGAGGGGATGGATTTAACAACTCTCATCCGAACAGCGAAAGAAATGGGGCTAAAAGCTCATTTTACGGATTACAGTAATAAAAAAGGTAAAGCATCATTCCCATTGCCTGCAATCGGGATCTTAAAAAATGGCTGTTACATAATTATACTGAATCGAGATCATGAAAACACAATTGTCTTTGACCCTTACAAGAACCATCCAGTAAGTATCGCTGAAAGTGTTTTCTTAGAACAATGGAGTGGCAAAATCATTCTGATTGCGAAGCAGCCTAGCTATATCGAAAAAGAAGAGCCCAAATTTGGATTAGGCTGGTTTCTCCCGATCATTATGCAGTACAAAAAAGCCTTTGGTAAAATACTGCTGCTTTCATTAGTGTTACAGATGTTCGGACTTGTGAGCCCTTTATTTACCCAAGTAATCATTAATAAGGTTTTAGTACATCACGGTCTTAGTACCCTCAATATATTCATTGTAGGTATGATAATCCTTTGCATCTTTGAAGCATGGATTAATGGTTTAAGAAGTTGTATGTTTAATCATCACGTAAGTAAAATTGATGTTACGCTTAGTGCGAGAATCTTTCATCATGTTATGGCATTGCCAATACGGTTTTTCGAAAAATATAAAGTTGGTGAGATTGTATCTCGGATTCGAGAGTTAGATACGATACGGGGGTTTATTGTCGGCTCTGCTTTCACTGCGGTTCTCGACAGTGCGTTTTCAGTAATCTATCTTGCCATCATGTTTACGTATAGCGGTTATCTCACCGGAATTACATTAGTAGCTTTGGGGCTTTATATCATCCTTAATTTAATCTTGACCCCTTTGTTTCGAAGAAAATTGAAAGAGAAATTTAAGCTTGAGACTGCAAACCAAACCTTTATGATAGAAGCCATTACAGGCATTCAAACCGTAAAATCCTTGGCAGTAGAAAAATATTTTATCCAAAAGTGGGATGAAATGTTATCAAGATATATTAAATCGGTTTTTGTCACTGCGAATATAAACAATATCGGTCATAACACAGCAGCGTTGATTCAGCAACTTTGCATGATTGGCATACTGTGGGTTGGCATCAATCAAGTCATGGAGAATCGACTAACGGTTGGAGAATTGATTGCTTTTCAAATGTATTCCAGTTTTGTAGTTTCTCCGGTGCTGCGATTAGTTGATCTTTGGCAGAATTTCCAACAGACAAGAGTATCGATCAATCAACTTGATGATATTATGAGTGAAAAATCAGAACCTGTTTTTGATCCAAACCGAACCACCCTATCAACGATTCGTGGAGAAATTGTATTAGATCGAGTCACATTCCGGTATCGGGAAGATACAAATGAGATACTTAGCCAAATCAACCTGAAAATAGAGGCTGGTGTTAGTATTGGTATTGTTGGCAGATCGGGCTCAGGTAAAAGTACCTTGACCAAAATCATTCAAAGACTGTATGTACCAGAAACAGGCAGAATACTAATTGATGGTGTGGATATGGCTCAAGTCGAACCCGCTTGGCTGAGACGACAGGTAGGGGTAGTGCTGCAAGAAACCTATCTGTTCAATGGGAGTATTAAAGATAACATTGCATTAGCTAAACTGGATGCTAGTATGGAAGAAATACAAAAGGTCGCACAGATTGCGGGAGTAGATGAATTTGCCAATGAAATGCCCAATGGTTATAACACGATTGTGGGTGAACGAGGTGCTACCTTATCAGGAGGGCAAAAACAACGCATCGCCATTGCCCGGGCATTGCTTACAGATCCTAGAATTCTTATTTTTGATGAGGCCACCAGTGCACTAGACAATGAATCAGAAAATATTATAAAAGCGAATCTCGGACAAATGGCAGCAGGACGAACATTAATCATGATCGCTCATCGACTGACGACAATACGTGACTGTGATACCATTATCGTAATGGAGCAGGGAAAGATCGTTGAACAAGGATCGCATCTTGAATTGCTAGCCCAAAAAGGCAGTTATTACGAATTGTATAAACTGCAGGAAATTGAGAGCAAAAACCACCCGACAGGTGGTCATTAACTCAACATAGTATGGCTCGATTGCCAGTGCTGCAGAATCTGATGCTAAAGGCTATGTTTCTTACGGTTTGGTATCGAATAAGACTCGCATGTTAAAAGATGCGAAAAAAGGTAAGCTTTTAACTCTGGATATGGTGGAATTAGATCAAACAACACTGATTTATAAGCTTCGCAAAGAACAAGATGCGATGTATAATAAGTAGAATATTTATCGATTAAGAGTTACAATAAAAGCTGATATGAAAATTCATATCAGCTTTTATTGTAAAACTAGTAGTTACTAAAAAAACGGTATGTAAAAGGAGAGAAACAAATGGGTAAAATTGATGAGATGTCAGTAAATGCAATTCGAATTCTAGCAGCAGATTCGGTACAAAAAGCGAATTCCGGTCATCCTGGACTGCCCCTTGGCTGCGCAGCCATGGCGTATGAATTATGGGCAAATCACATGAAACACAATCCTAAAAATCCGAAATGGGTAAATCGAGACCGCTTTGTTTTATCAGCTGGTCATGGATCTACATTACTCTATTCGCTATTACATTTATTTGGCTATGGTAATTTGTCAATTGAAGACCTCGCGCAATTTAGACAAGAGGATTCGCTAACTCCAGGTCATCCAGAATATGGTCATACCATAGGAGTGGAAGCTACAACCGGGCCACTTGGCGCTGGTATGGGTATGTCCGTAGGTATGGCAATGGCAGAAGCCCATCTTTCTTCCATCTTTAATAAAGAAGGATTTCCTATTGTAGATCATTATACCTATGTACTAGGCGGTGATGGATGCATGATGGAAGGAATCACCTCAGAAGTACTTTCACTGGCAGGAACCTTAGGTCTAAGTAAGCTGATTGTATTTTACGATAGCAACAACATTACCATAGAAGGAAGCACGGACATTGCTTTCACAGAAGATGTAGAAAAAAGGATGCAGGCATTTGGTTTCCAGACCATCGTAGTAGAGGATGGAAATGATCTTGAGGGAATTGGAAAGGCAATTCAAGCGGCTAAGGCTGAAACCAATAAACCCTCATTTATCATAGTAAAAACACAAATTGGCTATGGCTGCCCGGCAAAGCAATGCCAAGCAAGTGCACATGGCGAACCCTTAGGTGTAGAAAATGTTGCGGCTTTGAAAGAAAATCTCGGATGGGAAAAACAAGATGCGTTTTATGTCCCTGATGCTGTTTACCATCATTACAAAAAGATTGCAGAAAAAAAGGCAGAGGACGAAACAACTTGGAATGGGCTGTTTTTGGCCTATAGTGAAAAATACCCTGAGATGAAAACTCTTTGGCAGCAATATTTCGATAATAATGCATTAACAGATCTTCTAAATAAAGAAGAGTTTTGGGCTTACGCTGACAAAGCAGATGCAACACGAAACTTGTCTGGAATTATGATCAATCGCATTAAAGATATATTGCCAAACTTTATTGGCGGCAGTGCCGATCTTGCACCTTCCAATAAAACAAATATGAAAGATGCCGGAGATTTTTCAAAATCAAATTACAGTGGCAGAAATATTCACTATGGTGTAAGAGAGATTGGAATGGCAGCGATTGGTAATGGTCTTGCTTTACATGGGGGACTGAAAACTTTTGTTGGGACTTTCTTTGTATTTAGTGACTATGTAAAACCAATGGCAAGATTGGCATCGCTGATGGAATTGCCTGTTACATATGTTTTGACTCATGACAGCATCGGTGTTGGTGAAGATGGTCCCACCCATGAACCAATTGAACAATTAGCTATGCTGAGAGCAATGCCTAATTTTACCGTGTTCAGACCAGCAGATGCAACAGAAACATGTGCTGCATGGTACTATGCCATTACAACGGCAAAAACGCCGACTGCTTTGGTTTTATCAAGACAAAATCTGCCACAATTAAAAGGGGCAAGCAAAGAAGCATTAAAAGGTGGATATGTCCTGGCCGATTCCAATAAAGCAGTGCCAGATGGAATTATTATAGCAAGCGGATCAGAAGTGGAATTGGCTGTGAATGCCAAAGTAGAATTAGCTAAAGAAAATATTGACGTAAGAGTCGTAAGTATGCCCTCTATAGATGTTTTTGAGGAGCAGTCAGACGAATATAAAGAAAGTGTGCTGCCCAAAGCCGTGAGAGGGAGAGTCGCAGTAGAAGCAGCCAGCGATTTTGGTTGGGGCAAGTATGTTGGACTTGATGGTGCATATGTAACCATGAAAGGTTTTGGGGCATCAGCGCCAGCGAAAACATTATTTAATAAATTTGGTTTCACCACAGAAAATGTTGTTGCAGTAACCAAGAAGGTATTGAAAGGCAACTAGCGTAGAAGAAATAGGAACTGTAGTGTTAAAAAAGGAGATCGGATTCATGAAGAAGATAGGAGTGTTAACCAGCGGCGGGGATGCCCCAGGCATGAATGCAGCCATTCGAGCCATAGTAAGAACAAGCATTTATCATGATCTCAAAGTTGTTGGAATCCAAAGAGGTTATACGGGTCTCTTACATGGTGAAATAAAAGAAATGCATATAGCATCGGTTGGCGATATCATTCACCGAGGCGGAACGATTCTTAAAACTTCCAGATGTGAAGAAATGAAAACAGAAGCTGGCATCAATAAGGCAATTGAAATATTAGAGAAAAATGAAATTGACGGCCTCATCGTAATCGGTGGAGATGGTTCTTTCCAGGGAATTAATAAACTTGGTCGCGGCAATATCAAAGTAATGGGAATTCCCGGTACCATTGATAACGATTTAGCGTACACCGATTATACAATTGGTTTTGATACAGCAGTTAATACGGTGCTCGATTCCATCAGCAAAATAAGAGATACATCCATGTCTCATGAGAAAGTAACCATTATTGAAGTGATGGGAAGGCACTGCGGGGATATCGCTCTTTACGCAGGTCTTGCTGGAGGGGCGGAAAGTATCTTAGTTCCAGAAGAACAATATGAAGTGAAGAAAATTTGTGAGAAAATGCTGCAAGGCAGGAAGCGCGGGAAAGCTCATAATATTATTATGTTGGCTGAAGGCAGAGGATCTGCTGCAGAGTTACAAAAAGAAATATTGAATAATGCTGGTATTGAATCAAGAGTTACGGTGCTTGGATATCTTCAGCGAGGCGGAGTGCCCACCGCTGTTGATCGAATATTAGCAAGCAAAATGGGAGCTATGGCTGTTAATCTATTGATTGAGGGGAAATCCAATCGTGCCATTGGCATAAAAGACAATCACTTGATTAACATAGATATTATGGAAGCGCTTACGAAAAGAAAAGTATTTGATCAAGAAATGTACAATTTATCTCAAATATTGTCAATCTAGCAAGACGGTAAGGGTAAGGTGAGAAGGATGAAAAGAATCGAAGTAATAAGCGGTGAAAATATCCAATTAGCACTAGGCAGTTCAAAGCGACAATATCTAGTGGGTGAATTAGCCTTGCCTCAAGAACTGGAATATTTACGAGATCCTCATGTAGAAGCCGGCATTACAGAATATACAGAGTATACGATTGAAAAACCGCACTATCATACAACAACAACCGAGTATATCTATGTATTAGCAGGGGAAAGCAAGTATATCAACGTAAAGACGCGAGAAGAAACCTTTGTTAAACAAGGAGATTTTTATTTAATTCATCAAGGAATTACCTATGCACAAAAGTCAAAAGCGGGGCTTAAATTATTGTTTTTTAAATATCCTTCGGGTAATGATAAAGTTACCGTTGAGGATAACGGAAGCTTAGATGAGTGGTATAGCAGCTTTTAAAAAATAATACTACCATGCAATAAAAACCGAACGATCTGCAAGTTCTCTGTTGAGTTCTTGCAAGTCGTTCGGTTTTTTGCGTTCCCTGGCAGAATCCTATTTTTCGTAATTTGCGATTAAACGTGAAGCATATGACAAGGGAGCGGTACTGCTTTGCGCAGGAGAGGCTAAGTATTCCTGCTGCTGTAATGCGCGTAAACCTTGATCACTAATTTCAACAACATCTGCTTTTTGTCGTGTAATTTTTGAGCCAAAATTACGTTTATTGTATTTGCTGCTTTTTTGTATGTTAGTCATTTGATTTTGCTGCGATATTTGAAGATAGGCAGCACCCATTTTTCGTATGGGAGATACTTTAATGATTGGTTGCATTTATGATAAACTCCTTTCTTTTGGAATTTACTTGAAATACTATCTTTAGAATAGTATATAAATGTGACAAAATAATGACGATTGGCAACCAATTCCAAATGGGGTAAATTCTGATCTAGCGGTTTAACTGCTGCGGACGAATATGCTCTCCTGCCACATTTGACAGATATAATCGAAAATTAAATGTGCCAGCGTCGTTGTAAATGCTCCGATTCCAGCAAGAGACAACTAGCCCTCCCATCATCGACATACACCTAGTATCTCTCCAGTGCGAGTTCCTTATTCACCGAAATACATCCTCAAGCTTATGAACGCCTCACTCAAAAACCTCAGTTTCTTTTTTTGCGTGCAAGAAAAGGGTAGGATTGAACTGTTAGGAGCAGAGGAATGGAATTCCTTGACAAATATAAAATCACAAGTATACTTATAAGTATCGACTTATTCTCAGGGCGGGGTGAAATTCCCCATCGGCGGTATCTCAGTTGTACTGAGGAGCCCGCGAGCGCTCTTTTAGAAAAAGAGGTCAGCAGAACTGGTGAGAAACCAGTGCCGACGGTATAGTCCGGATGGAAGAGGATAAGGCAGTCAGCTAAAAAAGTTTATTCTAAAATGTGGGTTAATGCTGTTTTATGTCTGTGTTGAGCTGTCTGTCCATCTGTGCCCTGATTCTAGTAAGTCCGACTAAAATCATTAGGAGGAGTATACTGTGAATCAAACATTACTAACTCGATTTGGAAATCCTATGGAGCGGGTGGAAGCCGCATTACACGCATTGCGAAATGGTCAGGGGGTCTTGGTTACTGATGATGAAGAGCGGGAAAATGAAGGCGATATTTTCTTTGCAGCAGAATCTTTAACCAATGAACAAATGGCTATGCTTATTCGTGAGGGAAGCGGAATTGTTTGCTTGTGCTTGACGGAAGAAAGAGTACAGGCATTAGAATTGCCCATGATGGTAGATGTAAATACCAGTAGCTTTGAAACCCCTTTTACCATTTCAATTGAAGCGGCAGCCGGAGTTACTACAGGTGTTTCTGCTGCTGACCGTGTGGCCACGGTGAAAGCGGCGATTGCTGATCCTATAAGACCTGATTGCCTTCGGCGGCCAGGTCATGTTTTCCCATTAAAGGCCAAGCAAGGCGGCGTTTTGGAAAGAGCAGGACATACCGAATCCAATGTTGATTTAATGCGCATTGCAGGATTAAAACCTTATGGTGTATTATGTGAACTAACAAATCCTGATGGTACAATGGCACGTATGCCTGAAATAGTAGCATTTGCAGAGAAAAATCATATGCCGGTAATTACGGTTGAAGATATAATTGCTTATCGCAAGAACAGGGGAATATAAAATACAGCAAGGTAGAAGCGACGGTTTTGTTGCTTCTACCTTTTATTAGTTATAATAAATTGCAGTAAGAGGAGTTTTGTAGGAAAAATTAGGTAGTTTAAAAGTGTTAATTAGAAGCTAGAGACAAGATTTCCTGAAAATGCAGTGCATAAGAATTTCGCCACAGGTCAATAACTAATCATGCGGTAAACTGGTAGCATAAGCACAGCAAGGGAGGTTTGAAGCATGAGAGAAAAATTGATTTCTGGCATGTTTTCCACTGTGTCCGAAGCTGAATTAATGATGTTATTGGCTGCTGAGTCAGAGGCTGAGGATGCGCCAGCTGAGCAGCAGGAAATCAATAGCCAAAACGGAGTTGCAAATGAGGAAATGGACAATCATACAACTAGTAGCTGACCTTTTGCCCCCGGAGCTCTGTTTGCAGGATGGCTGTCTTTCACCGTAATTGTAGCGTTGACTTTCTAGCATATTGCGCCAGTTAACCGCAAAGAAAGAGAGAGCGTTCCTAGACATTTTGACAGGGACGTTCTCTCTGTTTTATAGGTCGGCTATAACTCGCTCTACTATAGGCGTTGTAGTTTTTGGCTAAATAATATAAAACAAGGAAAAGCAGTGAAAGAAGGTGAAATAGAAAATACCAGAAGAATTAAAACGAATTGAACCGCAGGTATAGGGAATCTGCATATTAAATCATTAGTATCTTCTGTTTTGATTTGACATAGTAGTGAATATCAATTAGGTAAACAATTTAAAAGGAGGACACGTATTGTTATGGTAAGGTACGTACTATTTGACTTTGATGGTACTTTGGTAGATTCACTAAATATCGTTATCGAAGTGTATAACCAGCTTGCAAGCAAGTATGAAGCAAAGAAGATAGAGCAAAAGGATATTGCACATATAAAAAGACTATCTATTACGGAAAGGTCTAAATTTCTTGATTTTAAATTATATAAATTTCCACTTCTAGCGTTGGACATTTACAAACTATATAAGTACTCCATAAAGGATCTTATTTTGTTTGATGGAATTAAGGAATTATTGGAAGAATTAAATGCGTGTGGCTTTCAGCTAGCAATTGTCTCAACAAATTCGGAGCAGAATATAAGAGAATGTCTTAAGCATAATCAGATTGACTTTATTAATGAAATTATTTGTTCTAACAATATGTTTGGAAAGAATGAAGATATTAAAAGATTTTTAAAAACGCACAAACTGAAAGATTCCGAAGCGATTTATGTTGGAGACGAAGTTAGAGACATTATTGCGGGCAAAAAAAGTGGTGTTAAGGTGATTTGGGTAAGTTGGGGATACGATCAGATTGATAATGCGAAGAAGGAACATCCAAACTATATAGTTCATAAACCCCATGAAATTTTAAGTATTTCGCAGTCGATTTAGGAGCTTAAAAGAAGTACGCATAGGAGTATAAAGATGAGAACTGTAACTGCTGCATTGTTAATAAAAGATGAATTGTGTTTAATAGCAAAGCGAGGTGCCCCAGATCCATTCTCTTTTAGCTCAGGCTTGACATGAAAAAAAATTAGTACTACACTGTAATTAATAACATTCTTATTCCAGAAATGTTGTTATTTACAAGGGAAGCAATGAGTAATTAGATTTCGATTATAATCTTTATATCAATCATTATGATCCTTATTACATAGTAGCTCGTTGCTTTCTTATATGTTCGAGGAGGCTAATAATATGAATCAAGACAAAACATTAACATGCAAGGATTGTGGTGTTCAATTTGTTTTTTCAGCATCAGAACAAGATTTCTTTGCCGAAAAAGGGTTTACTAACGAACCTGGACGCTGCCCTGAATGCAGAGCTGCCCGCAAACAAGCCCATAATAGCGGCGGTCGAGGTAATAACTATCAACAGCGTGAAATGCATGAGGCTATTTGTGCAGAGTGCGGTATAACCACTCAAGTACCTTTTCGCCCAAGCGGAGATCGTCCAGTGTATTGCAGAGACTGTTTTAGCAAAATCAACCATCGATAACGAAGTAACCGATCTCTGATTTAACTGTCTGCCTCATGGTGGGCAGTTTTTTTAGTCTGATGGAAAATATAGCAAATGGAGCAAACAGACGGTTTGATATGCAATCCCAAAAAAACTACTCACCATATAATGTGAGTAGTTTTTCAACTATAATATTTTCTTTAGTAGCCATTGCATTCGATTATTAAATCAACAAAACTCCTGTTACTGTTAAATTTGTGATTCATTTAGCAGGAGTTTTATCTTACTATGACAAATGCTAAAATATGGGAATATGTATTTCCTTGAAGAAAAAATTCATTATCTCTTTAATTTTCTAATAATATTATTAAACCTGTTCCTTTACTTTTGGCAGATGAAAGGAGGTCTAACCATTGTCAGTCATATCATATCAAGATTTTCCTAGATTGAATAAGAGCCTTGTAGATAGGCAAGAGCAAAATTCACTGAAACGCTACATAGATCGAAGGAGTGAACGAGAGCATATTGCTAGTAAACTTTCAACCCAAAGCCCTCTCGAGGTAGATACATCTTACCGAGTTGCGATTCGCAAAACACTCATCAATCCTCGAGATGGCTTGTCTATGAAGCGGATCATCGGTGAAAGTGACCTATTTCCCATTTCGTATCTGGAAGCGGGGTTGAAAGCTGGTAAGTCCGTGTGTAGAATTGAAATACGTGATTCTATAGGTAGGGTACTCGGGCATGGTACAGGATTTCTCGTTGCGCCTTCTTTGCTGCTTACCAATCATCACGTCTTAGACAGCGCAAGCGTAGCACGTTCTAGCCTCGCCCAATTTAACTGCGAGGTTGATCTCAACTTAATGCCGCGTCAGATCAAAAGCTTCCGTTTTGTACCGGAACGTTTGTTTATAACGGATGTGAAACTTGATTTCACATTAGTCGCATTAGAGACTGACTCTGCTGACGGAACGAAATTAAGCGAATTTGGATTCTTACCACTGTACATGGAATCAGGAAAAGCACTCTTAGGTGAATATGTCTCAAGCATCCAGCATCCTTCAGGAGCACCCAAAGTAGTTGCGATTAGAGAGAATAGAATCACCGATATATTTGACGACTTTATCAACTATACAACAGACACTATGCCAGGTTCGTCGGGTTCTCCGGTGTTTAATGATGAGTGGGTGACCATTGCTCTTCATCATACAGGCGTTCCTGACCCCGATGACAGTACCAAATACATTGCTAATGAAGGCATTCGTATCAGTAGTATTATGGAGTGTATTACCCTGCTGCGACCCACACTACATGAAGAGCAGCAAGTACTACTTGATAGTCTCTTTGCTAGTTCTGGGTTACCGTACATTGAAAGAAGTCAAATGATAATAGGGAACTTAGCTATTGACTGGTACGAAAGATCAACTGGTTATAACACTGCCTTTCTCGGCAACCATTATGCAGTACCTCTCCCTGAGTTGCGATCTGATCTAAAGCAGGATATTGCCCTGCTAAAGAATGGTACAACAGTACTAGATTATACCCATTTTTCGATTGTTATGAGTAAATCGCGTCGCTTAGCGTATTATACAGCAGTAAATATTAATGGACAACAGCTCATTAATATTCAGCGTCCAAAGAAATGGTACTTTGATCCTCGTATTGACCGCAAATATCAATGTGGTCCTGAATTGTATGACAACAATGATATTGACCGGGGGCATCTTGTCCGTAGACTGGATCCAATATGGGGAAAGCTTGCCAAAAAAGCCAACGAAGATACTTTTCATTTTACGAATTGCTCTCCCCAACATAAAAACTTTAATCAACTCACATGGCTAGATTTAGAAAACTATATTTTAAAAAACGCTGAGACTTTTGATCTTAAAGTGACCGTGTTCACTGGACCGGTCTTTCGTACGGACGATATGCTATATCGTGGTGTTAAAATTCCCGCCGAGTTTTGGAAAATAGCGGTAATGGTTAAAGAGGATGGCAATATGTCAGCAACAGCCTATTTGCAAACCCAAAAGAACCTTATTAGAGACTTGGATTTTGCATTTGGCAGTTACAAAACGTACCAAGTAGCTGTCAGTAACATCGAAATTTTAACGGGACTTGACTTTGGTGATTTACGGAACCATGATCCTCTTAGGAGTATTACAGAGGTTGCTGATGATACTGAATCCGCAATCGTTAATGTTATCAACACTCCTTCAGATATTAGAATCTGATTAAGGTCAATATTGTCAGAAATACAACGCTCTCTAAAAAACAGGCGTTGTATTTTTGGTTAAACAATATAAAACAAGGAAAATCAATGAACGAAGTTGAAATGTAAAATACTATGGGTTTGTACGAATTACTGTTTATCGGAAGCTATGGAAGCTTCTACAGGCTGAGGATAAGCTGTAATGAATTTCATAAGATTATATGATATACTATTGAACAAAGAAATATTCGTTGGTCGATGTTTTTAATAAAGTTTTATTGGCAACAATATAGTGAAAATAAGGTTTAATGAGAGAGAAGGGCGTATAAATGGATTGTGCACTGAATGATACACTCATTCGTTCCATACAAGCTATCGGCAGAGAGTATGCAATCAAACGAATTGTTCTTTTTGGCTCTCGAGCAAGAGGTGACAACAAGTCAACTAGCGATATTGATCTTGCAGTGTACCCTTTGCCAGAATTTAAAAGTAAAGGATATTTCTCCAGTGAAATTGACGATCTTGCAACACTTTTCAAAATAGATGTAATATTTATAGATAATCATACCGATATAAAATTATTAGAAAATATAAAAAAAGAAGGTGTGGTTATATATGAGCGATTATAAGCAAAAATTTGAAAACTACAAGAATGCATTGAACAGACTAAATGATGGAATTATGAAATTTGACCAGACAAATGATTTGTTACGGGATGGATTAATTCAACGTTTTGAATTCACCTTTGAGCTTGCTTGGAAAGCATTGAAAGCTATTTTTGAGGAGGAAGGACTTACAGGTCTTAATTCTCCCAAAACAGTACTTCGTGAAGCTTTCTCCGCAGGACTTATCGAAAAAGATGAATTGTGGCTTGCAATGTTAAGTGATAGGAACACAACTGCACATATCTACAATGAACAATTAGCAATTGAAATATGTAATAAAATTATCAAAGAATATGTATGTGAACTTGGCCAATTGAAAGAACAGATTAAAATGAGAATAGGTATATGAGTGGAGAGTTTAAATGCTTATAAGAGCAGAATTTATGAGATACTTAGAAACGCGCTGTCATCATAGATAGTGTGTTTTTTATTATAAGCATAGGGGCTTTGCTGGTGGAAACGATGAGGTCAGTGCATATCTAGTTACTCATTGGTGAGACTATGAGCAGAAGATTTATTTACAATTTAACCTTCTAAGGTATGGGGGGATAAAATGAAGCGGATACCAATGTTCGAAGAGATGTATGACCTGCAATCAGCAGCTGATGCAACAGGCCGTGAATTCTGGTTTAATAACGTGGTTTTTTCTTATCAGTGGTGGTTATTAGTGGTCGTAACCATTATTCCCTATATAGTCTGGTGGAAAATTGTTGACCGCAGAAGACTTTTCGAAATAACAACCTACGGACTACTCGTAACGTTACTGAGCGGTTTACTCGATGCCATCGGTGTGGAAGCGGATGCTTGGGAATATAAATACGACCTTGTCCCTTTGCTGGATGTGTTCATTGTTTATGATATAGCGGTATTGCCAGTCAGCTATATGGTTATTTATCAGTATTTTCCAAAGTGGCAGCCATTCATTATTGCTCATATTATCCTTGCATTTGTATTTGCCTTTGGTGCGGAACCGCTTCTGATGTGGTTAGATATATATCAAATGATGCAATGGAAACACATATATTCTGTTCCAGGATACTTCTTCCTTGCCATATTTCTTCGCTGGGTAATGGGGAGATTGATAAAAAAGAACCAATCTCTATAAGGAGAAACCAGTTAGGTACGAGTTTTTTTCAAATTTAGATTTATTCAAAAATACAACGTTCTAAAAACAGACGTTGTATTTTTTTGTGTAACAATATAAAACAAGGAAAATCAATGAACGAAGTTGAAATGTAAGATACTAAGGGTTTGTACAAAAATGGGAAAGTGATTTCGATTATTTAAGTCCAGAACTGGAAAGCGGAGGTGAATTCTAGTTGCAGGAGTTGATAAATGTAAGAGTACATGACTATTATTGGGATGAAGATCTTAGTTGTGCAGTGACAACACTAAAAATTCTATCTGAATTATTCTATACTGAGCTGCATCCACAGGTCGTAGAAGCTGCATTTGGGTTAAATGCTGGCAGATTCGGTTCTCAGTGCGGTTTAGTTGAGGGAGCATTACTGTTTATCGGAAGCTACGGAAGCTATAGAAATATGAATAAAGAAAACATCGCAGTCATATGTCATGAATTTTGTCGTAAGTTTCAAGCACGTTTCGGTGGTCTATTATGTAACGAATTAAGAACCCAAGGGTTCAGTCCAGGTAACCCTCCACATCTTTGCGAAAATATCACTAAACAGGCTGTTACTTTTTCTGCGCAATTCATTTTAGAAGAAATGGGAATGGCTTGCTAAATGCTGGCGTTTATTACTCATAAACATATTTTACAGTTAAATCCTACAGACGTTGAAAAGATAGTAACAGTTATTACCGCACCAAAATCTTGCGAAAGCAGAAAAAGACTATAAAAATGAACATGTTTTGAATAATAGAAGGTGGATGTATTTATGAGTATAGATATTACAAAAGAAAGAGTAACTAGGATATTCAAATATTTAGAAGCGTTGTATCAACATCGTAACCCAGTGAAAAGGCAAATCTCTGAGCAGCCTTGGGTACTTTGGTTAGATAGTCTTACAGACCATCCGAACATCAAGTTTTCTCGAAGCTATTCCACTGAAGAACAAAAATCGTCTATCATTAAGGTGAAGCGTCCAAACGTTTCCGTTGCTCCAGAGCCGCCTCATCATCTTAGAAATTGGATAAAGAATGGGTGGCAGGACCCTTTCAAGGAAGTAGAAATTCTTGAATCCATCAATTTACCAAGTGGTGAAAATACAATTACCATTTTTTTTATTGATGATAAAGAACGTATAGAACAGGTAGCGGAATGGACTTGCCGACGTAATGTATGGGCTGCAGCGGAATGCCCAGCTCGTGAAGTAATGAAGGTATATGAGCGAATTTATGATTTATATGTTCTTCTTCAGAAGGAGTCTGAAAAATATCGGATTGTCTTAGGGGATGGTATTCTCAATTGGCGACAGCCAGAGGGAGGAATTCATCATCCTATTTTATTGCAAAAATTAGAATTGGAATTTGACTCTGCAAATACTGAGTTTTCATTTGAAGAAACGAATGACGCCCCAGAACTATACAGCGCGCTTTTTGCCTCATTGGAAGATATAGATGGAAAATTATTAGCTTACCACCGTGATGACATTGAAAACAAAAATTACAGTCCCTTGGGGGAAGAAGCAACAGATTCATTTTTCAAGCGATTTATTAGTCAATTGTCTGTTTATGGTGAATTTATCATGAAGGACAATGTGGAGGGAGAGCTTGATTCACCACGCATATTTAGAAGGCCTTGTATCTTTCTTCAAGACCGTAGTGGTGGCTTGTTGGTTACGATTCAGTCCATTATTGAACATATCCAACAAAATAATGAATTACCTGGTTCTTTGCAAAGTATTGTTGGTATTAGTCAACCCAATAAAGAGGATTTATCTTTACGGAACAGTCAACTACAGTATTATGAACCAGATAACATTTACTTTGGAAAACCAGCCAACATAGAGCAAATCAAGGTTGCTGAAGTTCTAGATCATAATTTTGGAGTCTTGGTTCAAGGACCTCCTGGAACTGGTAAAACTCATACGATCGCTAATTTATTGGGTCATTTGTTGACACAAGGTAAAACTGTATTGGTAACAAGTCATACAACCAAAGCTCTACGGGTATTGAGGGAAAAAGTAGCGAAAGAATTACAACCATTATGTGTCAGCGTTCTTGATCGTGATAGCCAAAGTCAGGAAGAAATGAAAAACTCAATTGAGAGCATAGTTTCAGAATTGTCTACCATCAATGAAAACGAATATATCCGTAAAACTGATGATTTAAAGACCCGAAGAGACTGGATTATTAAGCGTATAAAAGATCTCCAGAAAAATCTAATTGATGCAAGATCTATCGAATTTCAAAGCATCGTAATTGCCGGAAAAGAGTATTCGCCGAAAGAGGCAATTCAGATTGTTTTATCGGGAAGAAATAGTAATGATTGGATACCGGGAACGATTGAGCCTTTTTCGCCTGTTCCATTGTCCATAGAAGAATGTAATACGTTATATGAATATACCTATACACTTTCTACTGAAAATGTATCAGTTATTGCCTCAGCTTTACCTTCTTTAGAATGCTTACCTTTTGAAGATGATGTTGCCTTATGGATGGAACAAGAACGAGAACTTCTCCATATGGACTATCGTACCGGCGAAGAATATTGGAATGATATTCCCCTCGATTTTGAAGATGGTTATTATCTAAAACTTCATGAATTGAACCAGGCACTTTCCTCTGCTATTGAAGAAATAGGGGAAGCAGCTGATTGGCATAAAGCAATACTACAGGCTGGTTGGAAAGGAAAGGCCCATCGGCAAGTGTGGGATCAGCTTGTGAGTGATGCAGATCAATACGTAACGAAGCATGCTCTTTTCAAAACTCAAATATATAAATACCAACCTCTCTTTGCTACAAAGCTTGAATTTCACCAGCATATGAATGTTGTGAATGAAATCATTGCTCATCTTGAAAGCGGTGGTACACTAGGGAGATTGACCCTAATCATACACCCTTCATGGTCAACGTTTCGCAAGAGTGTAACTGTAAATAACAAGATGATTAGTACTCTTGATGAGTTTCAATTCATTAGAGAATATATGATACTTCAACAGGATCGATTGAATTTAATACAACGTTGGAATGGATGCATGAGTGATTGCAGAGGTTTACTTCTACAGTCTGAGGAAAATATTGAGGAAATCCTTCCTCAAATTTATCCTGTCATTTTACAGAGGCTAAATTGGTATGATCAAATATGGAAAAATCACCAGGAAAAGCTTATAGAAGTGGGCTTGTCGTGGGAGTTACTCTTGACAAAGCAACCCATGGTAACAGGACAATCAGCTGAATTGATTCGACTATTTCAAACCATTTGCGGTCCGTTGAAAGAATGTCTTACTTCTCGTTCGAATCGATATCGTCTAGAAGAAATACAGCGATCTTTATCAAAAGTTGAGGCATATATAGATTGCTATTGTCATAGTAAGTACGCCGATATTGCAATCGCTCTTCGTACCGCGATTCGGAATCGCGATGTACCTGAATATCGACTTGCTATTGCTAATTTGCATCATACCATTACTATGAGTGAGGTAGTCTTGCAACGACAAGTACTATTGGATAAATTGGCTGTTTACGCCCAGGAATGGGCAACAAAGATGCAAGAATTTAATGAGAATCATGTTGCTTCTCAGCCGCCAGGCAATGTGGAAGATGCCTGGCTTTGGAAGCAGCTACATCAAGAACTATCAGCACGAGCCAGTTTGTCCTTGGACAAAATGCAAGAAGAATTAGACTTGCTAACAACTGATTTGTATGCAATCACAAATCAGTTCATTTCAAATCGTGCTTGGCTGCATCAAAAACGAAGAGTCAAATTGAATCAGCAACAGGCATTAGTTGGTTATCTGGATGTTACGAAGAGAATCGGGCGCGGCACTGGCAAGCGTGTTCCAGAGCTGCAAAAAGAAGCAAGACGGTTGATGTCAGAGTGCCGTTCGGCAGTCCCTGTTTGGATTATGCCATTAACAAGAGTCGCTGAAACCTTTAGTCCAACGCAGACACAATTTGACGTTGTCATCATTGATGAAGCAAGTCAGTGTGATTTAATGGGATTGCTTGCGCTGTATCTTGGTAAAAAAGTTGTTGTAGTGGGTGACCATGAACAAGTAAGTCCATTATCAGTTGGTCAAAATAGCACGATTATAGATAGCCTGATTAGCCAATTTTTGCAAGGAATACCCAATGCTATTCTTTACGATGGCAAAGCATCCATATATGATCTTGCCCGTTCAAGTTTCGGAGGGATTCTTTGTCTTACAGAACATTTTCGCTGCGTTCCAGAAATCATTCATTTCAGCAATAAGCTTTGCTATAACATGGGGCTCAAACCCTTACGAGAATCAAATTCTTCCTATCTAAAACCAGCGACGATTCCTTATAGAGTTACAGGCGGTTCAAAAGATGGGAAGATAAATGAACAAGAAGCAATAACGATTGCCTCCTTAATAGTTGCCGCTTGTAAGTTGCCTGTATATAAAGACAAAACGATAGGAGTCATCACCTTATTAGGGGATGAGCAGGCTCTGTTAATCGACCAACATTTGCGAAAACATCTTACTGATGATGAATATACCAAAAGACATATTATTTGTGGTAATCCAGCTCATTTCCAAGGCGATGAACGAGACATTATCTTCTTATCTCTTGTAGATTCTACGGATAATCCACCACTAGCTATGAGGGCAGACGGGCCAGATGGGATGTATAAAAAAAGATACAATGTTGCAGCTAGTCGTGCCTGTGAACAAATGTGGGTTGTCCATTCTCTGGATGTAAACATCGATTTAAAACCAGGGGATATTCGACGAGAATTGATTGAACATGTTGAAAATCCATTTCGGAGTGAAAGAGAATTAGAAAGTTTAGCAAATGCAACAGAATCACCTTTTGAAGAAGAAGTATTAAAGAATTTAGTTCATAAGGGATATACAGTAGTTCCTCAATGGAAGGTTGGCTATTATCGAATTGACATGGTTGCGACTTGTGGCGATAAAAAAGTGGCTATCGAGTGTGATGGAGAAAAGTACCACGCCCTTGATAAGTTAGCAGAAGATATGGCACGGCAAGCAGTATTAGAAAGGCTAGGATGGAGATTCATCCGTATTCGTGGAAGTCAGTACTATTTAGACCCTGAAAAAACCATGGAAGCCGTCTTGGCACGATTGAATGAACTTGAAGTATTTCCTAATCATATGGAGAAAGAAGCAGATATCTCTCAAGATAGTGAGATCGTTCAGAAAGTTATCCGAGATGCCGATTTATTGCGCATCACCTGGTCCAGTAATGGAGGAGTTCCACCGATTGAGGTAATAGAGCCAATTGAACGCAGAATAATTCCAGAAGCTGCTCCTGCTAAAGAATTAATGGCAACTAAGGAATCGGAAGGACTAATGCTTCTTCTTACATCAGGAAAACAAGGTAATGAGCAATGGATTAGAACCCAAGGATATAAGGCCTGGGATCGACTTGCTGCATGGGGTACGAAGAATGGGAAACTTAATTCAAAATATATTCTTTTTGCACAAATGATTAGTAAGAGCGTAATGAATGTAAGGGAGATTACATTTTATCAGGCTGCCAAAGGTAGGCAAATGATGGAGAAGTGCATTCTGCAAGGCTTTTCAGAAAGTGAAATATAGTCTTTAAAAGTGGCCTTTAATGAAGTAACCCTGAGTCTGATTACATCAGACTCAGGGTTACTTCATTAAAGGGGAAAAGGTCGGATTAAAACGTGCTTTTAACTTATAATTATTTATTGTTGATATTCTGAATGAGATTAAACCTAACATTTTCTTTAGTATTGCAGTTTTTTTTATTATATGGTAAATATAGTTTGTATAAAAAATAATTTTAAAACTATTGAAAATCAACCAAAGATGACTCGGAAGAACTGGTTGGGTGTATTGTTATAGCAAATGTATAAGACAACAGAACCGTCACCTCGGCAGGTTTTTTCTTGCTTATTTCATTACCTGAAATATAATGGAATAAAAGGTTTATCGAGGTGTTGGGTATGGATTATTTAATTGTGAAAAAACTACCGACTAACAAACTATCATTTTTCTGCCAGACGAATCGCCGGTGCGGAGAAGAAAGATAATCTATGGCTGACTCCTGCTAATACCTTAAAATCTGATGATAATAGGACAAAACGGAGGAATTTAAATGCCAAATAGAATATTGATTATAGATGACGATAGAGAACTTTGTACACTTCTAAAGAAATGTGTCAGCAAGGAAACGATTGACGCCGACATTTGCCATTCAGGAATTGAAGGGCTGGACGCACTTTCTAACAGCAATTATCAGCTGGTTGTGCTGGATGTTATGATGCCTGGTATTGATGGTTTTGATACCCTCGAAAAAATTAGACAGACAAGCCGTGTTCCTGTCATGATGTTGACTTCCAAAACCGAAAACAGCGATAAAGTGCGGGGGCTAAGATCCGGAGCCGACGATTACTTGACAAAACCTTTTGAAGTAGAAGAATTTAACGCCCGCGTCGTATCCTTAATCCGCAGATATACAACCCTGAATTCTGTTAAAGTGGAGGACAAAATAAAAGTGCTTTCTTTTCAGGGTCTTTCTATTGAGCTGGACACTTGTATTGTAATTGCAAATGGACAGCAATTACAATTACCTGCTAAGGAATTTGATGTTTTGCGATATCTAGCGGAAAATCAAGGAAAAGTCCTTACCAAACAACAGATTTATGAAAAAGTCTGGCAAGAACAATATGCTTATGACGATGCTAATTTGATGGGCTATATCAGCCGTTTACGAAAAAAGATAGAATCCGACCCCAATAACCCGACATACATACAGACAGTCAAGGGTATGGGCTATCGCTTTAATCGGGAGGTATAAGCTATGAAATCATGTTTAATATTGTTTCTAATCACAGTAACAATATTTTCAATAATAACTATCGTTATTTTGGTACTCAAAAACCATCGTATTAAACATCGACTAAATGATGTATGTGAGATTTTAGACGATATAGCGAAAGGAAATGATGATCATAAAATACTTGCTGCCCCTACTGATGTAACAGCCTCCATTTGCTATAAAATTAATGAGATTGTATATGACTATCGCGAACAACTTATTAGTCTAAAAAAAGCTGAACAGACAAACAAGCAGTTAATGACGAGCCTTTCGCATGATGTACGCACACCTCTTACTACATTGATTGGTTATTTAGACGCTGCACAAAAGGGCATTGTGGAGGGACAGGAACGGGAACAGTATATTGAAACAGCCCGCATAAAAGCATATGATATGAAAGAATATATAGATAAACTGTTTGAATGGTTCAAACTCAATTCTGGCGAAGAAACTTTTGATTTTCAGCGCATAGAATTATCTGAATCCACCCGAAATATCCTGCAAAATTGGATTCCAATATTTGAAAATATTCAATTAAACTATGATATTGATATTCCTGAAAAGTCGATTTTGGTATCTGTGGATCATAACGCATATTCCCGAATTATAAATAACCTCATTCAAAATGTCGTTGCTCATAGCAGGGCAAAAAAGATTTCAGTAAAAATTAAAAGAAATGATACCAAAGTATCAATATCCATATCTGATGATGGAAAAGGGATACCGAAACAAGACCTGCCGTTTATTTTTGACCGCCTCTATAAATGCGACAAGGCACGTTCAGAAAAGGGAAGCGGTTTAGGGCTTTCTATCGTGCAGCAACTTATCCGTAAAATGGGAGGATCAATCGATGTTCAAAGTGTTCCTTTTCAACAAACGGAGTTTATCATGAAACTTCCCTTGGACGTTTCGTGATAAAGGAAGTCCCTGATACGCAGGGGCTTTTTCTATTTTCAAAATTCTAGGTTAACTCTAGGTTAACTCTAGGTTAGCTCTAGGTTGGTGTGCTATAATCGGCTTCATAAAGACAAGGAGGCTTAAATTACAATGAGTGATTTTATTATCGAAACAAATAACCTGACAAAAACGTACGGCAGTCAAAAAAGTGTTGCCGATTTGAGTATTCATGTACGAAAGGGCCGGATCTATGGACTGCTGGGCCGTAATGGTGCAGGCAAAACAACTACTATGAAAATGTTGTTGAACCTCGTTCATCCGACTTCTGGCGAAGTTTTTATTTTAGGAAAAGATATGCGGACAGAGGGAAAGAAAATCCTTCCCCGTATCGGCTGCCTGATTGAATCTCCTGGCTTCTATCCGAACCTCACTGGCACGGAAAATTTGCGAATATTTGCAGAACTACGCGGTGTCCCTAATCGCGAAGCAATTAAGACTTCGTTAGAGCTTGTCGGATTGCCTTACAAAGACAAGAAACTGTTTTCAAAATACTCTCTCGGAATGAAACAACGTCTTGCTATTGCTTTGGCAATCATGCATGATCCCGAAATCTTAATTTTAGATGAACCAATCAATGGCCTAGACCCAATAGGTATTGCAGAGGTTCGTTCCTTTATTCGTGAACTGTGTGATGCAAAGGGAAAAACTGTTATAATTTCCAGTCATATTCTTTCTGAAATTTCTCTGCTGGCAGATGACATTGGCATTATTGATCATGGGGTTTTACTGGAAGAAGAAAGCCTTGAAGAATTGGAACAGAAAAATAATAAGTACATTCATTTTGGCGTTTCAGACCCGGCGCAAGCAGCTAGGATTCTCGAAGCAACCTTTAAAACCAAAAACTTCCGTATTGTCGATAACAGTAACATTTTCTTGTATGATACTGACCTGTCAGTGTCTGATATTAATCGGTCGTTCATGCAAAATGGGCTTGAAGTTTCAGAGGTTCATACATGTGAGGATACATTGGAAGATTACTTCAAGAGAGTGACCGGGGGTGAGGGAATTGCTTAAATTGATAAAATGTGAATTTTGGAAATTAAAACGAAAAAAGTTTGTAAATTTTGTCGTTTTGGCCGCCTTTTTGTTTCCAATTCCTTTTACCGCGCTTGTAATGGGCGGCAGTTTGGGGTCAGTAGAAGCCTTTGAAGGACTGTTCGGCATGATTGTGAGTATGGGCGAATCAATCATGCTTCCCTGTGTAATTGGAATTATTGCCTCTATGCTGTTCTTTATGGAGCGGGATAACGACACGCTTAAAAATTTACGAGTAATACCTATATCAACGTCCAAAATTGCTACAGCCAAAATTCTAGTCTTGTTCATACTTGGGTTTATCTTTTCAATGGTTTCGGTAGGGGCTGCTATGATTGGAGGCGTAATTGTTGGCGGACATATTGATGGGATTATATTCAAATTAGGTATTGCCGCAATAACAGGCGTGCTATATACAGCGGGAACCCTGCCCGTAATTATTGCTATAGTGTTTTTTAACCGTTCCTACATTTTTTCAATTATTATCACGTTGTTTTATACAATGTTCAATTATGTATTGGCCTTTTCAGGTTTATCTTCACCTGAACCCGTAATGAAGTTACTCACCAGTATTTTGCCAACACCAACAATCTATCGCTGGCAATTAACAATATTTACTCCGGGAACAGCCGCATATTCTTTTTCAAAACCATATTTTCTGTCTCTACAAACGGTATCTCTCGTAATTGCAATCCTTGCTGGAATTTCCTATTTTGCAATTATCCAAATTTATAGAAAGCATGAAAGTTGAGGTGAGTGGAATGTTACGAATTATTAAAACGGAATTTTTGAAACTTAAACGCTACTCTGTAATCTGGATCGGCATTGCTGCAACCCTTTCGGTCGTGCTTCTATCAAGATTTATGGCGATGGCTACCGATGGTACAACGCATACTTTCCATAACTTTTCCAATACAGTGATTTGGAATAATTTTAGTTTGATTTTCCCTGCAACAATAGCATTGATCAGTGGATATATGATAGAACGTGAAAGAACAGATGATACCTTAAAGAACATATTGACAATCCCCCTATCTTTTCGGCGTTTACTGGCGGGAAAATTGATTACAGTAGGGTTACTCTCTATCTTTTTAGCAGTTATGCAGTTTCTTTTTACATTGCTCATAGTTCTCTTTAGCCATTATCCGGGGCTAACGATTGGAGGCATGGTGCAATCTTTGTTCCAGATGATTGGCATGAATATATTCGTCTATATTGCCGTAATGCCTGTTGTTATTTTTACCGGGCAGCGTGCAGGTAGTTTTATGTCAGGTGTCGGCTTTACTTTTTTTTATGGATTTGTGGGTGTTTTTGCATCAGGCCATGGATTGACGAATCTATATCCAATCGTTGCAGGATTGGGAATCATTAATTATCAGGAAGATGGTGGTTCCGTATATAACCAGCCAATATGCTTTATTGTCATTTTATTAATGATTGTACTCTCATTCGTTTTATTATTAAACGCTCATGATCGCGTAAAAACGCTGAAATATAAAGATAAGCCTGTTAAGCAAGTACGCAGAGCATAAGGGGGCAATGCCATGCAAGAAAATAATACAGGTAAAAACTTATTATCAATCTATCTGAAGAAGAAATTCACCGCAAAATATTGCGATGCACAGAAGAAAGCGAACCTCATGAAATATCAACTTGGAAAGTGATGCTTTAGTTAGGCAATTGAAAGAAAAAGAAGGACATCCATTCGCCAATTGAACGAGCAACCGTGGTCCAGTGATGGAGGAGTTTCACCGATTGAGGTAATAGAGCTAATTGAACTCAGAGAAATTCCAGAAGCTGCTCCTGCTAAAGAATTAATGGCAACTAAAGTATCGGAAGGACTAATGCTCATCAGGAAGACAAGATAATGAGCAATGGATTAGAACACAAGGGTATAAGAACTGGGATCGACTTGCCTTCAAGGACAAGTAGAAAAGTGGAACAAGGCTTTAACAAATATTAAATGAAGTAACCCTGAGTCCGATAACATCAGACTCAGGGTTACTTCATTAAAGACCAATTTTAAAGATTATATTTCAATTTCTGAAAATCCTTTTAGATCCACAACATTACAAATGGAGGGGTTATACACATTAAAGAAAATAATTAATTTGCTGACCCAATACGACAAAGATATCGGTTTAAACACTATACAATATAGCGGAATAGATCTAGCTCAATTAATAAAAAAATGGAGGGGAAAAACATGAAGAAAAAACTTTTAGCAAGATTATGTTCCGTAGCTATGGTTCTAAGTTTATTAGCCGGTGTTTCTTTGCCGAGTTATGTGGTGCATGCTGACGCCAATTCGGTTGCGGCAATTTTTGTAGGCGACCCCATATACTCAGGAGGGCAATCTACCATCAACGCCATAAAAAATTCGGGGTATAACACTGTTATCATAGGTTTGGTTCATCCTCATCCTAACGGCGATTTATACCTTAATAACACGTTAGTATGCTCAGGCGGCCAGTATGTAGGCACTGATGCTGCAAGACAACAATGGGCAACATTAAAGACAGGCCCGACAAGTGTTAATCGTGTGGAAATAGCGATAGGCGGGGGCAGTACAACCGACTTTCAAAACATGAATTCATTTTTTTCTGCAAATGATGCTGCCCGTATCTATGAATTTGAAATCAATCCTCCTAATCAGCCAACCGTCAATCTTTGCAAGAACAAGCCTGCTACAGCCAACCAGTATGTAGATTTCTATGGGCCAGATTTAGCAGTGGATGGTTTACAAAATACCAAATGGGTTTCAAATGTAGGTATGGGTAACCAATGGCTTCAGGTTGACCTCGGTTCGCGGCAAAATGTTTCTACTTGGGCGATAGGAAATGCAGGTTTAGGTGCAAGTTTGGGTTATGGGGATAAAATCAGTATGAACACCTCGGACTTTAAAATTCAAAGCAGCGACGATGGAAATACCTGGACGGATCAGGCTACGATAACCGGCAATACTCAAGATATCGTAAGTGGTGCTTTTCCGGCAGGTTTATATGCACGTTATTTCCGTCTTTATATTACCAAGCCAACGCAGAACATTGACACTAAGAACATTTTCAAACAAAACTTACAGGCATTGATTAATGCAACCGGTGCTGATGCTGTCAATTTTGACGATGAAGACCTATATAGTTCCCAATTAATGATAGACTTAGGTAATATGGTTAATAGCATGGGTAAAAAGGTTACCTTATGTCCTTTCGATCATCAAAGTACTTGGGCAATTGTCAAAAACACTCTTGGTAGCATAGTAGACCGCGTGTATCTGCAAGGCTATGGTGGCACAGTAGATCCTGGATCGTGGAAGAATGCTATGGGAATGCCTGTGGTTTATGGCTTTAATACTGCGTACAGTCCAGAAAATACTGTCGCAACGGCATTAAGTAGTTTAGACCCAACTAAAGTTTCCTTTGCTGGTGCATTTATATGGAACTATGATCAAATACAAAACAATATAAGTGTTAATACTCCTGCCGGTTATGCCAAAGCAATAAGAACTTATTTTGACATAGACACTAATCAGGCGTTGAATAAATATGTTTGGAATAACGGTTCTAATGTCACCCCCCCATCCAACGCGGTAGATGGACAAAAAAATACCTTATGGACATCAAGTAATGTATCGGGGGATAAATACTTACAGGTTGATTTAGGTGAATTTAGGACTGTCAGTCGATTTGTGGCACGTCATGCAGGTGCAGCAGGTCTTGATACTAGCTTGAATACGAAGAATTTTAAGCTGGAGTATAGTATGGATGGCACAAACTGGTTCGTTGCTTATACAGTAAGCGGTAACTCTTTTAGTGTCACAGACGCGCAGATGGCTACAAAAAACGCCCGCTATTTCCGTTTGAATATTACTACACCGACGCAGACTACTGATCAAACTGCCCGAATTGTTGAATTTGAGTTATACGGATACTAATAGCCGATGAAGGGGTGTCGCCAACATTGTCGGATTAACTTAACTATTAAAAGTCACAGTATTCATAGTAAACATAGTGCCTTTAAAGCCTTGAAAATGAACGTTGAATACTATATAGCTATACTTAGGGTTTATCCCTAAATTAATTACTCATCATGCCGAAATACTTGAGGAATACTCAAGATAAAGGTGGATGAACAATGATACAAAAGAAATCGTGGGAAATTACGGACGAATTTTGGAATGCAATAAAAGATTTGATACCCAAAACTGAAACTGTCATACATTCCTATTATCAACTGGATGAAGGGGACAAACACTTTGACGATATGGAATTATAAAGAAAATAGAGTTTTAGAAAGGCTATATAAAGGTCATAAAATCCGCCAAGGCTATATCGATTACATCGTTCGCAAGAACTGAAGAGGGTAAGTTGATTGATCTCCTTTCACCCATAGGCTTTAGAAAGCAGCAATATAAGAACAATAAAAGTACCACCAATGTTATCCAATGATAGCTTTGATGGTACTTTTTTATATATACCAATGCAAGGGAAGAAATCAAGAAGACAAAATAAGGTTACAAAATCAACTAAGACTTCATAAGATAATAGGAGGGACTTACTGATGCTCTGTGTGAATATTGCATAGGTTTTACGATTGTATTCTGGGAGTTAAGGGAGGTCGATGATTACTGCGTATTACACTGCTTATTTTGGTGCTGCTTTTCACTGCACCACATTGCTTGTACGAAGATAACTACGAAGTACCCGTGGAGTATGTAGCTCCCATAGAGGAAACCGTAGTTGCGGAGCCAGAGCCTCGATATCGTGAAGTTGTCATGGAAATCTCGTACTACACCGCAAATGATGAAGGTATGAATGGTCATGGAATTACCGCAAGTGGTACTAGGGTAAACGAGGGGCGCACAGTAGCAATGAGTTCTAGGTATGCCTTGGGAACTAGGATATGCATAGATGGACATTGGTATGTTAATGAGGATCGAGGTGGTTATATTGTAGGCGATAGGGTCGATGTATACGTTGCAGACAAGGAAAAGGCATTGAGACTCGGGAGGCAGAGGAAAAAGGTGAAGATCGAGGAGGAATAACGATGAGAATTCACTGTGGTTGGACTGAAGAATGAACAGGATACAAGAATACTGCGACGTCTGCATAGAAATTTCTATGCAGACGATGAATTTGTGCACGGTATTACATTGTTACAAAGGTTGTGCATATGGAACATTTTAAAAATAATTATGCAAATTTTCCTCGGAGGCGTAATGTTAATGGAAGAGTCAGAAGAACAACGAAAGCAATCATTACGACAGCAATGTTTATCCCAACCATATCACTTGCTAATCCGTAAAGAAAAGGAGATATCGCTCCTGAACCAATGGTTGCTGTATAAAAAATAGCAAACGCCTGCTTGCATTGTTCATCAGAAACCAATTCCGGAACACTGCCATACAATACCGATGAAGTACCATTTAATGCAACGCCCAGAATAGGCGAAAGCAGAAGGACAGGCTCTAAGGGAAGAAACAGTATTCCTAAAATACACAAGGTTGTAACCATCTCCGTAGTCACTACCGTTCGCAATACACCGAATTTCGTAGCCAATTTTCCACATATATATTTACCAACTGCACCTCCTGCAAATACAAGAGACAATGCTAAACCAATCAAACTAACCTGTGCACCTTTTTCTTGCAATAAGAATGGAAAAAAAGTAAGGAATCCCATTCGAGTTGCACTATCAATCACTCCGATCATCGACAAGGACCAAAAGGACTGATTTCCCTTCCACGCAAAACAGCCAAGTGTTGCTGTCTCTGTTTTTCCCTCATTCGTTGAAGAGTGCTGCCGAATGTTTTTAGTAATTAGAAAAATGACAATTACACTCATCATGCCAAGCATACCTAAGAATCGGCTTGCAGTCATCCAGTTATATTGGGCAATTAGCAGGGCGGTCATGCCTGGTAATAGTAATTTACCAAAATCTCCAGCTACATTAAAAGTACTAAGAGCGGTTCTGCGTTCAGCTTTATCAGGATAAGCACTCGATATTAAGGAAGACGACAAGGGATGCTGAGTGCTTGATCCTAACCCTCCAATTACTAATAAACAGCCAACCATTATTGGTGCTGCTGCCCAGCCGAGCATGAAAACGGCAGCACTGGTGAGAATCGTCCCAAGCAGCAGCAATTTAACTTCGCCCATACGGGAAGCTAGAAAACCTGCTGGTACCTGAAATCCTGCCAAGGAACCAGAAAACAATGTTTTTAAAAGACCAATTTCAGCAAAGGTTAAAGAAAATTGAACTTGCCAGATTGGGAAAAAAATGTATAGCATGTCACTAAATCCATCATGTATAAGATGCGCAAGACATCCTGCAAATAAGACTTTCTTACCTTTGGTCATTTCTTTACTGTCACAAATTTTATTCATTTTCGTTTCTTAACCTTTCCTCTATGCATTGATGCTACATAGATGATACATACTCTGATAAACCACCATTAATATTGGCATGCTCGGCAATTGCCATTAATAACGTACGCATTGCCAGCGTAAAGGTTTTATCTTTATGAAATATTACCGAAAAATCAATCTCTAACTTTGGTGCATCACAAAATTCATGAAGGGTCCCATCTTCTATATGAGAGCGAACCAGCACCTCTGGCAGTACGCCAATACCTAACCCATTCAGAACAGCCTGTTTAACTGCCTCAGAATCGCTATATTCTAAAATAGGTATGACTGCATTTTGCCGTAAGTATGGATTGTATTTTTCCCGATAAACACTGCCTTGTTTTAAGGCAATAAAAGGCTGCTGCTGCAGAGTATCGCCATATGTATCTAGAAGACTTGCATGAGTAACCCATAATAATTTCTCGGCTACAACATTAAACTGCAGAATTCTGCTATTCGATATCTTGTCATGAACCAGAGCTAAATCAAAGCTATTATCTAAGATACCTTTAACGGTAATCGGTATATTGAAACAATGTTCAATACTAACTGATACATTGGGAACCCGCTCTTGAAACTCTCGCAAGATGGGTGATAGTGTATGCGCCGCCACAGCAGTACCAAGACCTACCTTAATCGTTCTATCATGGGAAAATTCCTGTACTGTTGCTCGTGCTTCCCCATACAATAGCAATAGCTTCTCTGCATAAGCAATAAGACGTAAACCTGCTTTCGTTATATAGAGTTTTTTACCGACCCTTTCAAACAAGATTACCTCGAAATGTTCTTCCAGTGCTCGAATTTGAGCTGTTACTGTTGGCTGAGTAAAATTGAGCTGTTCTGCCGCTTGTGTTACATTGCCTATTTTTGCAACTAAGAGAAAAGTTTGTAATAACCGTATATCCATCCAATTGCCACATCCCCGATTTTCACTTTGTACTTATTGTAGTATAATAGTTGCTTCCTGACAATTGATCATCTATCCGGCCTTTTCTCTTTCTTAATGATACCCTTCTCTTACTCAAAAGAGAAATTGAATATATCTATTGCATCAATAGGCTTTTTTAATTAAGCCAACTATTGATTTGTATAATACGTTCTAAAGGATTTATATTGAGCACGTGAGTTAATTTAGGGACCTTTTCTTCAACTATGTCTTTAATCGTAGACATAAAGAAAGGGTTGAACATTGACAGATACAGCTTTTTCTTTGGGACTGTTGGGTAGAGATGAATGGCTGCGATTGCACCAAATTAACACAAATGACCATTTTGATGTGTCAGGAAGGATCAATCCATCTGAAGAAGAAATTCGTCGCAAAATATTGCGATGTACAGAAGGAAGCGAACCTCATGAAATCGCAGCTTGGCCTAAAGCAGAGCGTGATACTTTACTTAGGCAATTAAAAGAAAAAGAAGGATTTATAATATACAAAAGCACAGCGAAAAAGCGAGCGTATGAAACGCCCGCTAGGAATGGATTCGTTATTATCGTAAGGTAAACTTATTGTCTTTAGGATGCCAGCCTTTTTTACCGATGAATATTTGATTAGTCGCCATGTCATGACCATCTTTATTGATATCAAAAGTTAAGGTATCTCCTCCTCTTATTTTGAAATCTAATTCATCAATCCCGCGTCCTGTGAAACGGAAGCGAATTGTATTACGGTCACGGTCTACTTTAACGAAATCACCATTTTCCAGATTTTTCTCTTCAATGCCGTAAAAGCGTCCGTCTGTACGAATCACGCCAGAAAATACATGCTGTTTACGAAAGTTAGTTGTTTTCACATGAAACTTGTCATTTCGATCATGCCATACGGACAGGCTGGAGGGACTTTGTGCAGGACGGCCCTCGGAACGGTCACTCCAGGCAAAAGCGGTTCCAGATAAGGTGACAAGGAAGCAGGTGAGTAGTGCGAAGCAAGGTAATTTTTTCATATGTAACATCTCCTTAATCTCAGTCTGAAATTACTATATTACAAAACTTTGACAAAAGTATGACAATGGAAAGAATGAAATGAGGTAACCCTGGGTCTGACGCCCCTGAATTGTCTTAATGGCATACGCATAACAGGTAGAAGAGACTTTGTGTTGCTTTTACCTGTTATATTTATGTGGCATAAATCGGCAGCATTTATTTGAGGAGGAAAGCGACTTTTATTTCGTCGCAGATATTGCGATGTACAAAAGGAAGAGAATCATGAAATAGCAGCTTGGCCTAAAACAGAGCGTGATGCTTTACTTAGGCAATTAAGGGACATTAGTCGAGTAGAAGTGCGCCTCACGACGCGCAACCCGCACGGAACCGTGCG
>NZ_JAJHJB010000114.1:0-1314 GCF_020819555.1 Pelosinus baikalensis | reverse complement strand
GAGCTATTACGCACTCTTTAAATGGTGGCTGCTTCTAAGCCAACATCCTGGTTGTCTAAGCAACTCCACATCCTTTTCCACTTAACGTATACTTTGGGACCTTAGCTGGTGGTCTGGGCTGTTTCCCTTTTGACTACGGATCTTATCACTCGCAGTCTGACTCCCACGGATAAGTCTTTGGCATTCGGAGTTTGTCTGAATTCGGTAACCCGATGAGGGCCCCTAGTCCAAACAGTGCTCTACCTCCAAGACTCTTACAACGTGAGGCTAGCCCTAAAGCTATTTCGGAGAGAACCAGCTATCTCCAGGTTCGATTGGAATTTCTCCGCTACCCACACCTCATCCCCGCACTTTTCAACGTGCGTGGGTTCGGGCCTCCAGTAGGTGTTACCCTACCTTCACCCTGGACATGGGTAGATCACCTGGTTTCGGGTCTACAACCACATACTCATTCGCCCTATTCAGACTCGCTTTCGCTGCGGCTCCGCCTTATCAGCTTAACCTTGCATGGGATCGTAACTCGCCGGTTCATTCTACAAAAGGCACGCCATCACCCATTAACGGGCTCTGACTACTTGTAGGCACACGGTTTCAGGATCTATTTCACTCCCCTTCCGGGGTGCTTTTCACCTTTCCCTCACGGTACTGGTTCACTATCGGTCACTAGGGAGTATTTAGCCTTGGGAGATGGTCCTCCCTGCTTCCGACGGGATTTCTCGTGTCCCGCCGTACTCAGGATCCACTCAGGAGGGAACGAAGTTTCGAATACAGGGCTTTTACCTTCTTTGGCGGGCCTTTCCAGACCGCTTCATCTACCCCGTTCCTTTGTAACTCCATGTTGAGTGTCCTACAACCCCAGAAGGCAAGCCTTCTGGTTTGGGCTAATCCCGTTTCGCTCGCCGCTACTCAGGGAATCGCGTTTGCTTTCTCTTCCTCCGGGTACTTAGATGTTTCAGTTCCCCGGGTCTGCCTTCCATACCCTATGAATTCAGATATGGATACTGTTCCATTACGAACAGTGGGTTTCCCCATTCGGAAATCTCCGGATCAAAGCTTGCTTACAGCTCCCCGAAGCATATCGGTGTTAGTCCCGTCCTTCATCGGCTCCTAGTGCCAAGGCATCCACCGTGCGCCCTTTCTAACTTAACCGTTTGGCAATTGCTTGCCTGGTTATAACTCTTTTAAAAAAAGAGAGAAAAACTAAAATGGCGATACTCGGTTCTTTCTTTGCCTTCTTACATTTACGATTATCCAGTTTTCAAGGAACAAATAGGCGCATGATGTTTATATGCGCGATTGGTGGAGCCTAGCGGG
>NZ_JAJHJB010000113.1:0-1429 GCF_020819555.1 Pelosinus baikalensis | reverse complement strand
TTATTCAAAAACGTTAAAGATGAATGCGGTTAATGACTATCTGAGTGGAAAAGGATCACTTGGTGACATTTGTCAAAAGTACGATATTCGTTCTAACAAGCAACTTTGTGATTGGATAAAGGTGTATAATTCTGGTGGAATACTTAAAGAATCCACTGGAGGTACATACATGACAAAAGCAAGAACAACAACTCCTGAAGAACGATTACAGGTAGTCAAGGATTGTTTAATGAATGATAAAAACTATGGAGCAATGGCAACCAAATACAATTGTTCTTATCAACAGATTCGAAACTGGGTCAAAAAGTATGAAGATATGGGAGCGGCTGGACTTGAAGACAGACGTGGTCACCGTGTTGGTTCGCAGCCAAGTCGTAGTCCAGAAGAAGAGCTACGGGATAAGATTGCAGAGTTGGAACGAATGAACACAGATCTACAAATGGAGAATGATCTGTTAAAAAAAGTCAGGGAACTGGAGAGGAGGGATCACTATCTTTAGTACAGTACCTTACAGCCTATATAGCTATCAAGGAATTATCTTCAACCAAAGGCTATCCAACAAAAAAATTATGTAAATATCTTAAAATCACGCGCTCTGCTTATTATCGTTGGCTCAATCATCCAAAGAGTGATAGTGAAATTAAGAATGAACGTATTTCGGAAGAAATATATAATATCCATAAACAACATCCAGATATGGGATACCGCCGTATTCGTGATGAGCTGGATGTAAATTACAAAATTGTTGTGAACGATAAACGCGTTCTTCGTATTTGCAGAAACAAAGGAATTCAATCCACCATTAAATGGAGACCAAAAAGTTGTACCAGATCTGCTCGAAATCCGGACCACATCGCAAAAAACTATTTACACCGTGAATTCCACGCTGATATGCCTAATGAAAAATGGCTTACGGATGTTTCTGAATTCAAGTATTATATCGGTATTGAAGTTCACAAGATATATCTGAGTGCCATCCTGGATTTATACGACCGCAGAATTGTAGCCTTTAAAATTAGTAATCATAACGATAATCCATTGGTTATGGATACTTTTGATGAAGCTGTTCGTTTGGAACCGGAGGCTCATCCGCTGTTCCACAGCGACCGTGGTTATCAATATACAAGTGCTCAATTCCATATGCGTTTAAAAGATCATCACATGAAGCAAAGTATGTCCAGAGTAGCCCATTGCATTGACAATGGACCAATGGAAGGATTTTGGGGAATTTTGAAACGAGAAATGTATTATGGTCATCGTTTCACTAATAGAGATAATCTAGTGGATGCTATAACTGATTACATAGATTACTACAATAATCGACGTCTGCAACGCAAGTTAAATGTAATGACACCAATGGCATACCATAATCATTATAGATTGGCAGCATAAAAATATCGCCAACCGTTATCAGGCTGGCGATAGAAAA
>NZ_JAJHJB010000111.1:0-1561 GCF_020819555.1 Pelosinus baikalensis | reverse complement strand
TTAAAATTGAGGACTATATTCGCATAGCTGTATATCAATGTCCTAAATGTCTTGCGACATGGTCCACCTTAACAAATACGAAAGTGAGGAAATCAAAATGAAAAAGGTTATTAATCTTGGTGCCTCATGCACAACTTGCAAATTTCAGGATCGGTCAAATCATGACGCTTGCCATAAATGCATGATTTTAAATGGTCATAAAGGATGGGAACCTGCAGAAGGGGTTCAGATCATTGAGGGAGAGGATTGGCAAGGCAATCTTACTCGTCGTGTAGTAACAGGGGGTGTGGCGTAATGGGTAGTAATAATGTAGTTACTTTGCAGCAGCAATCTGGTGCTGTGGTAGACATAGATACTCTAGGTGGTAGTGCTCTTGAAATGAGCCGGAGCTTAGATGAAATGAAAGCTAAAATTGAGATCGTTCAGAGATTTATTAAAGACGTCATGATTGAGGGGCTTGATTATGGGAAGATTCCCTATACCGATAATAGAACACTTTTTCAGCCTGGAGCAGATAAATTGAATGCTCTGTACGGTTATGCTCGACAAATCGTTTTTAAAGATGAAAACAAAAATGATAAGACTGGTCATTATGATGTGACAATCAGAATTAAACTTTGCCACAAAGGAACTGGAATCGTTGTTGGTGAGGGAGAAGGCTCATGCAGCACTATGGAATCAAAATATCGGTATCGTTGGGTGTACGAAAGTAAATTACCTAGGGGGATCGATAAGGAATCACTAGTAACTGAAATCTTTAAATCCAAGAAAAAAGGGGAGGAGGGTAAAGAGTACGCAAAATATCGTATTGAAAATGCGGATTTAGCTGATGTTTGGAATACCGTATTAAAGATGGCAATTAAGCGAGCGTATCTTTCAGCCACTCTCGCTGCTACTGGTTTAAGTGGCATCTTTAGTCAGGAAGAAGAAGATTTCGATTCATGGGTTGATGGTGATGGTAATGATAAGCCAGAAAAAGAAAAATTCGAAAAACAGCGTGCCACTCCTAAGGCTAGTGATGAACGTGCATCCTTTACTCCACCTACAGGTAATAAACTATCGGACAAGCAGTATGGCAAAATCGTAGGTGATGCAAAACGGAAGAACGTCGATGAGAGTGGTATAAAATCCATCGTGCAATTTGTAAAAGGAAAGTCTCTTAGTGACTTAACCACCGCTGAAGCTAGTTCGGTGATTGATTTTATAGCAAAAACCAATGAGGAAGAGTTGCAAGATTTACTCATGTCAGCTGCACTACCAGGTGATATGGCATGAAAATAGCTCATGTAGCAGATATACATTGGGGCCTTGGTTATTCTGGCCCCACTGCTACCGCTCGATTCGATGATATATGTCGCACTATGGATTGGGTAGCGGATCGGATGATAGCTGAAGGTTGTGACATCGTAATTGTTGCTGGTGATATGTTCCGAAAAGCTGATATTGCGCTGGAAAAGGCAAGTAAAGAGATCCGAGCTTGCACTGCATGGCTACGAAAACTAACTACAGCAGGTATTGAGATATTTATAATTTCAGGTACTCCAAGTCATGATCCTATTAG
>NZ_JAJHJB010000110.1:0-1664 GCF_020819555.1 Pelosinus baikalensis | reverse complement strand
CCTCCACCGATGAGGCATACTCCGATAACGCAGCCTCGCTATCTTCCGTCAGTCTACCGTTTTTAATTAGAATGGCAGCCGGCAAATGGCGACCTTGTTTGAAATATCGGTAATTCAGTTCCGATGCATTCCGGCTACCGTACATATCCATGAGGGCTGAGATCCAGCGAGGTACTCCATAGGCGCCATTACCAATCTTAAGATGCAAAATCTCATTGGCTTGGAATTCAGCAGGAGTACTATCGTCAAAATTGCCGGTCCGCATATCCATGATACGCGGGTCGCCGAACTCCTTAAACCAAACTTCCTTTTGACCATTCACAACTTGCACATACCGCCTAAATTTCTTCTTACGATCAAATTTCTGTCCGTCACGGTAGTAGGTAACGTCGACTGCGGTGCCTCTTTTTGTTACGCGAATACTGGAGGCATCTTCAATCTTCTCTAACTCAACTACTTCTTTCTTACCGTTGCGGATCACCTCGATATATCCATTACCACAAGCCTCTCGATCATCAATGGCGTCTTTCAGAATATCAACAAATGATTTTTCCATATGCATGTACTTCAAAGCCGAGTCAACTCGGTTCCACTCTGCAACCATCTCGGGAGTTTCTTTGTCTTTTGTCTCATCGTTCTTATATTTTAGCTGTAGTCCAAAGCCAACTATATTCTGCTTATAAGACTCTACGCATTGCGGAAGAATCGTAGACATTTCTTTCATTTCTAGTAGTCGTAAAATGGAATATTTGGGCTCAAGCACGTCTGCAATAGAGTACTTTTTTTCATCCGCATCCTTGGCCGTTGGTGTTTCTGATTTTTGAATGCCAGTAATGACTCTGGCCCTTACTTTTTGCAAGTTCTCACCTCCTTAGAAACGATGTTTTCTTTCGCGTTTTATTGTGGGCTCAATCGCAACTGGTAAGCACAATAAAAAAAGACAGTCTGCTCTGTCTGGTGATTTTAGTCCCCGCTTCTTCATTTCTTTCTTACTCTCCAGCTTAAGTCTGCCTTTACTTTCGTATATCCCATATTTACGAGTTGTCAGCTGCACGATTAATTCATCATCATTGGGTAAACAAAGCTCACATGCTTTCTTATTGCCCGCTTCGTCAAACTCATTGAGAAGATCCTTTACGATCGATGCCATAATGGTGGTGGTATCATAGTAATACTTGTGTTTGACTGGAATACCAAACTTGCAAGGGATAATTCGCAGCCAGGTCAGGTTTTCTAATTTCACAATTTCTTTTAATCGGTCAGTTACCCCACCGCCAACGCCAGTATCATCAATCTTAACAGGAATAATGACATGAGAATATCGATCATGCAGTTTATTGGCAATCCTCATAATATCGCCTACTGTTTTCATGGTATCCTGTCCATGGCGTATGACAAAAGGCAGGACCTTTTGATTCAATTTGGTACCAATGACTGTTTCGTCTTCGCCCTCACGAGCAACGTCACAGGCGATATCAATAGAGTCAACCTCACTATCATCGTCATAGTCGGTATTGATACCTCGCATAACCAAATAAAGCTGAATAAAGACATCATCTTCCTGATCAGGGAAATCACCTTTTACTCGGACCTTAACGGCATTGCTATCAGCGCCATACTTCCGCTTAAGCATCTCAATGTTTTCTTTATCAGTTCGCTCGCAT
>NZ_JAJHJB010000109.1:0-1683 GCF_020819555.1 Pelosinus baikalensis | reverse complement strand
TCGTATATTTTATTTCCCAACCCGAACTATTACCGCCAAAATGGTGCTCATAACTGATTGCAGCATCTTTACTAAAATTACGCTGCAGCTCTACGGGTATATACTGATCACTACCATGCTGACCGTAACCAGCAGACCATTCCCAGCTCCTATAATTATTATTTTTAAATACAGCAACGTCATAATTAGCCTGTGGCGTTTTATTTGTGTTAGTTGTTACAATCGTATTATCGGTCTTTTCGATAGCTGCAGGTGGCAGTGTGGGATCTTTATCGTTAATACGTTTTGCTATATCTTCGGCAGCCACTTGCACGGTTGGCGCCTGCACGGTAAAATGATTAATCGGCTGCACCTGGCCCGTTTGAGCCTTATTTATAAAGTTGGCCAACATTTCAGCATTTTGATTACTAAGGTCAAGTTTATTTTGCAAGACGTTTTTATCCTGGGCTTGCTGCTGGCTTAACACGATTGCCTGCTGCAGCTTGGCTTCTGTATCAGTATGTTTCTGCCAAGCGAAATAGCCGGCAATCAGTAATCCAATTATAACTATAGCTACAAAAGCAACGGCCGCTACTCGGTACTTACTACCAGTAGCGGCCGTTACTTTTTCTAGCACTTGTTGGGCTAGATCTTTTTCATTCATATCTATATACCTCCCACATAATCAGTAATACCCCTAGCAATGGCTCTAGCATATCGATCTTGCCAGGTAAGATTAGACAATAATGTGGTCTCTTCTTCGTTAGAAAGGAATGCCGTTTCAACCAAGCATGCAGGTGCATCGGTGTACACAAGTACATAAAATTTACTTTCTTTGTCTGGATCACCATCTGAATAATCAGTACGACCAGTGCGATCCGGAAACTCACCTGCAACCTGGTTAAATATTTTTGTTGCTAATACATCTCCCTGGGTCTGCCCTGGTGAAGTCCAAACTTCGTAACCCTGCGCTGATGAACTACCTGCGCTATTGCAGTGTAGACTAACAAATAAGTCAGCTCCCCATGAGTTTGATAAGTTAGTACGATAGCTTAAATCATCGGTTTCTGGCTGCTCATCTTGGGTCCTGGTCAACAAAACTTCATATCCTACCGCTCGAAGATAACGCTGGATCATGAATGCCATTGATAAGACAACATCTGATTCTCTGAGCCCTGTAAACGGCGATACTGCCCCCGGATCTGTTAATCGCCCTGCATGTCCTGGATCAATTACAATACGCATGATTATTCCCCCTCATGTAAATTTGGTGTATTCGTTGTTTTCTGCATTTTTCGAATAGTTGCCACTTCTGCATCGATGATCCAGCCGATGAGCGCACCAGGTACCAAAATACGGCGCCACCCTAAAATGTCATTAATCTGCTGGATTGCTGTCCTTCGTTTTTCAATATTCTCCATGTTATCGGCAAACCGATCAAGCTCAAAAATGATACTTCGAATGGACTCTTTTGTCTTACCATCTCGAAGTTTTGCAAATAACACGAACAGCCCCATAGCTAAAACATTAGCCGCCAGCAATATGCCAGCGGCCCAAATAAAGATCTGCAATTCACTTGTAGGTAATATCATCAGTGCGCCCCCATTCCGTCTAATCTTTTATGTGCCGATTTTGCCGATTCTTCCACAACTACCAGCCTTTTATCAATTCCTTTTTGATCTTGATCTAATCGAAAAAGCATAT
>NZ_JAJHJB010000108.1:0-1801 GCF_020819555.1 Pelosinus baikalensis | reverse complement strand
TTTTTGAAGTGATCATTTTTTTCTAGTGAGGGCTTGACTTTAGTTAGCTGGTCTCATGTCTTGTCCTGCGACAATCAGGGATTAAGCGTAATTTAGGCTTTACCTGCAGTTATCTTTTTCAGATTATATTTTGCTTACTGTTTCAACATCGCAATTGGTTTCGTATGCAAGAAAGCGAACGAAAAAACGTCGATTATCCCGGCAAGGATGCTGTATATCGCTTTCTTAATTGCCCCAATTTCTCTTGGCAACGTTTTTTGTCTGCTTTGAGCAGCTACTTAATCGGCCTACCAACAGCACCTTTCTTTGTTTCTAATTCTTCAGATTTTAGAATTGTTAGTCTTGCCGTTGCTTCTGTCTGCCCATACATTATAAACACTTTAAGTCCGGGGAATAATCTCATCAACTCTTCTATAATCCAATCTGAGATGGGTTCACCAGCAAACGTCACATAACGTAATGCCGTCAAATTACGTTTACCTATACTTGATCGTTTTAATAGCATAACGAAGTTAGAAGCCACACCTGCCAGACTATTGCACTTCTCCAAATTATCGAAAATTAGATTAGGGAACAAAGAGTTGTGATTTAGTGTCAATGTTGCTCCTTTATCCAAATGACTCAAAATAAGCGAATTGCCATAAGAATAATAAAATGGAATAATGACTAACATGTTATCGCTGTTATTTATACCAATCCTCTCATTTATCGCTTCCATGTTCGAAAGTAGATTCTTATGAGTTAAGCATACTCCCTTTGCTTTCCCCATCGTCCCCGACGTATATAAAATTAATGTTGTGTCTTCTTCATTTATCTTATTACTTTGAAGGCAATCCCTACTATAATCGTGGTTAACTAATGCCTCTTTAAATGAAATACAATCATCATCCTCAACGTAAACACCTGTTTCATTACTGAATGTGCAATCCACTACTATGATTTTTGACTTTGGATGAATATCGTTTAAATTTATTCTACCTTTACTATCAGTAAATAACAGACTGAAACTGCAATCTTTAAGAATGTGATCAAGCATTTGTCCCTTTAATTCTGGATTAACAGGAACTGCAATATGGCCAGCGCGTATTATTGCAAAATAACAGATAATATATTCAATAGAATTCTTCAACATTATTCCAATAACACTTTGGGGAGGAAACTCGGATAAATATCTTGATACATTGTACGATTTGTTTTCCAAATCTAAAAAAGTAAGTACCCTATGATCGCTTTTTATAAAAACATTGTCTCCGTATAAATGCGCACTTTTAGATAAAATATCATGTATCAACATACGATTGACTCCTTAAAATGTAAAATAATTTAATCATAATAATTCAATTACACCCAATTTTTCTGCATTTGCAGATACCATCTCTAGACAATATCCATTCTTCATTTTATTTAAAGCCGCTTCTCTGCTGATCATGCCTTTTCTTATTAACTGACTAGCGTCTTGAATATAAGGATTATATCCATATTGTTTTTCGTGAAAATAATTGGCAAGACTATTTAGCAAACAATTAGTTGAATTTGCATCAGTATGACGAGGGGACGGTGGATGCGTCTTATCAGCCTTTTTCAACAATCCCTTACTTACTCCGCCTGGATATTGCTAATAGATAAACTTCGTCCTTTAAGATTTATCTTGCTCTACTCCAATGCCCTTTTTTATAGGATAAATCGCTTTAAAAGTCATTGCGTCTAGCAAAAGGTATAGATTCCCAAATATATTGAAATACATTCAAATCGAGTAGGAGCTGAATAATTATTTTATCCAGCGACCTCTCACACCACCGTA
>NZ_JAJHJB010000107.1:0-1917 GCF_020819555.1 Pelosinus baikalensis | reverse complement strand
TAGGTGCGCCCAGCATGGGCGCTTACTAGTCGGTGAAAGTCCGATACGGGGGTTGATAGTGCCAACCGTTAGCTCAAGACAAGGGTGTCCACCGCGAGGTGGAATCTGAAGGAAGTCGGCGGCAAAGCTCTGGTCTGAGGAACACGAACTACATATAAGGCATATGTCCGCTGGGTGAGTTTGCCTAACAAAACAAAGCCCTAAACTATTCGAAGCGGACGGTGTAAATGTAGCAGATAGATGGAGTGAAAGTAAGCGTTCTTACCTGGGGAGATCTGACAGACAAGCTGTGGACATAGACTTGGAAACGGCAACCCATGCAGTGATGTATGGCTGAACTGTCAGAAGTCAGCAGAGGCCATAGTACCATAGCGGATATATACGCTGTGGGAAGGACTGAACAATAGGAGGTTTTGGAATTTTGAGAGACACGATGAAATGCGTTGAAAGCAGACAACTTCAAAAAGAAGGCTGCCTACAGGAGATAAGAGTGGAACTCAGAGGTAATGTAGGAGTGCAGAGTATTTCATCCACGTCAGAAAAAGGAAGAAACGATGTCAATGAATATGCCAGTAGACTGCTTGAGGAAATCCTTGCCCCAAGTAATATGAATTTAGCATATGAAAAGGTGAAGGCAAATAAAGGGAGTCATGGAGTTGATGGAATGACAGTAAATGAACTTTTACAATTCCTAAAACAAAATGGCAAGCAGCTCAGACAGTCTCTGCTGGAAGGAAAATATAAACCACAACCTGTCAGAAGGGTAGAAATACCAAAAGCAGATGGTGGAGTAAGATTGCTAGGAATACCTACTGTAGTAGATAGAGTAATTCAACAATCCATAGCTCAAATACTAAGCCCTATATATGAGCAAAAATTCTCGAAAACCAGCTACGGATTCAGACCTAACAAAAGTGCAAAAGATGCAGTATTAAAATGTAAGGAATACATCGATGCAGGTTACAAATGGGCTGTAGACATTGACCTTGCCAAGTATTTTGATACCGTAAATCATGACAAACTAATGCGCCTGCTGTCGGAGACCATTAAAGATGGTCGCGTATTATCGCTGATACGAAAATATTTACAATCAGGAGTCATGATAAATGGAACGGTAGAAGAAACAGCAGTCGGTTGCCCTCAAGGGGGCAATTTGTCTCCACTTTTGAGCAACGTTATGTTAAATGAGTTGGATAAAGAGCTTGCTCAGAGGGACTTAAAGTTTTGTCGTTATGCGGATGATGAGAACATATATGTCAAAAGCAAAAAATCAGCAGAGCGAGTTATGGCAAGTATTACTCGATTTATTGAAGAAAAGCTAAAGCTTAGAGTCAATAAAGAAAAGAGTGCAGTTGATAGACCATGGAAACTGAAATTTTTAGGATTCTCGTTCTACCACAAGAAAGGTGGAACTGGAATTCGGGTGCATCCAAAAGCTGTTGAGAAGTTTAAGCAAAAGCTTAAAGAGATAACAGGGAGAAGCAAGAGTATGAGTATGGAGCAAAGAATGGAGAAGCTCAGACAGTGCATAATCGGCTGGGTGAACTACTTTAATATGGCAGATATGAATAAACTTGCGAAAACGTTGGATAAGTGGCTCAGAAGAAGGATTAGGATGTGCTTCTGGAAACAATGGAAGAAAATCAAGACCAAGCATGATAATCTTGTGAAGTTGGGTATTGCCAAGCACAAGGCATGGGAATATGCCAATACAAGAAAGAGCTACTGGCATACAGCCAATAGCCCAATTCTTTCAAGAGCACTAACCAACGAATATCTAAAGAAAATAGGTTTCGTATCAATCAGTGAAAGATATTCATTAGGACATTAATTCTATTGAACCGCCGTATACCGATCGGTACGTACGGTGGTGTGAGAGGTCGCTGGATAAAATAATTATTCAGCTCCTACTCGATT
>NZ_JAJHJB010000106.1:0-2105 GCF_020819555.1 Pelosinus baikalensis | reverse complement strand
GAGCGCCTGCCTTACAAGCAGGATGTCGGCAGTTCGATCCTGTCATCGCCCACCATTTAAGAATAAAATGCAAAGCATATGCTTTGCATTTTTTTACTATAGAGAAGATGATATTGAATTTTTATTGATTTGATTGTTAAATTGAAATTTTAGTATAATAAGAAAAATAATAATAATGAGGTGATTGCAATTTGAGGCTTGTGGGAAGATTAGCTGCATTAGCGGCATGTGTGCCTCGAGGGGCTCGTTTAGCTGATATTGGTACGGATCATGCATACCTACCTATTGAATTAGTCGAAAAAGATATTATTGCTTCGGCTGTAGCTGGTGATGTTCATAGCGGTCCTTATAAGGCTGCTAAAGAGCACGTGGAAGGCTTATCACTGGAAGGAAAAATTTCTGTACGTTTAGGCAATGGATTAGCAGTGCTTTCACCACTAGAAGTAGATACGGTTGTTATTGCTGGTATGGGTGGACAAACAATTATAGAGATATTAACGAACCATTGTGAAATCGTTAGATCTCTCAAACGTCTAGTATTACAGCCTATGGTGGGAGCGGCAACTGTGCGGCGTTGGTTATGTGAAAACAATTGGTATGTGCTAGAGGAGTGGTTAGTCCAAGAAGAGGGAAGATTGTATGAAATCATTGTGGCAGAGCAAGGAGATTCTCCTCGTTATGAGCCTGTCATGTACGAAATTGGGCAAAAGCTATGGGATGAAAAGTCCCCGCTGTTAACATTGCATATTGATCAATTGATTTCTCAGACTAAGCGTGTAGTAAGAGAAATGGAATGTAGTAGTAATGCACAAAAAAGCCTTAAATACCATGAATATGTCACGCGATTAAAACAACTGGAGGATAAGCGGCAATGTCTGTAAAGTGTCAGGTAATTATAGAGGCAATGGATAAATTGGCCCCTAGGAGCTTAGCAGAGGATTGGGATAATGTGGGGCTGCTAGTTGGCAGTTCAGCCCAAACAATTCATAAGATACTAATTACCTTAGATGTAACAAAAGCAGTAGTGGAACAAGCTGTAAAAGACGATATCGACTTAATCATTGCTCATCATCCTGTTATATTTAAGAGCATCTCTGCCATAAGGACAGATTTACCACAGGGGCAAATTTTATCTGCTTTAATAAAAGCAAATATTGGAGTATATGCTGCTCATACGAATCTTGATATCGCCTCAGGAGGTGTGAATGATGTATTGGCAGATGCTTTTCAGTTATGTGATGTACGACCCCTCGCGGATAATTCTAGTGAAAAACTTTGTAAATTAGTAGTATTTGTTCCAGAAACCCATCGAGAAATCGTTGGAGATGCTATAATGGCGGCTGGAGCAGGACATATTGGTAATTATAGTCATTGTAGTTTCGCCACTAATGGCATCGGCACATTTTTGCCTTTAGATGGTTCTAAACCATTTATCGGGCATGCTGGCAAGCTGGAGCATGTACAAGAAAGTCGCTTAGAAACGATTATGCCAGAGAAAATTTACAAATCGGTTGTTAAAGCAATGCTAAAAGTACATCCTTATGAAGAGGTTGCTTATGATGTATACCAGCTGATGAATTCTGGAGAAAAATTAGGACTTGGGCGTGTTGGAAAGCTTGTGAATCCTATAGTGTTTGCAGAGTTTGTTAATCGGGTAAAATATGTGCTGGGAGTATCTGCTGTAAGTGTAGTGGGAGATCAAAATAAGTTGATAAAAAAAGTAGTGGTGTGTGGTGGCGCAGGTGCTAGCTTATTGCATAAGGCTGCATTTGCTGGAGCAGATGTCTTAGTAACAGGAGACGTAAAATATCACGAGGGACAAGATGCTGCTGCCCTTGGAATCGCAATTATTGATGCTGGTCATTTTGCCACAGAGCAACCTGTGCTGTCCTATGTAGCGGAATATCTTAGCAAATGTGCTGATGATGCAAAATGGTCTGTGGATATTAAGGTTGACGACATCAATCAAGATGTCTTTCAGATCTATTAAAGATGGTATAAATATAGGTAAGTTGTAAAATTAAATGCCGTAAGGCAGAAAAATAAAAGACTCATGGGAATCCGGTATATAATGTTAAGCGACCAAGCAAAAACATTACCGGAGG
>NZ_JAJHJB010000010.1:135754-136617 GCF_020819555.1 Pelosinus baikalensis | reverse complement strand
CACCAGTTGCTCCAGCATCGCCAGTAGCACCAGTAGCTCCAACATCGCCAGTAGCTCCAGTTACACCAGTAGCTCCAGTTACACCAGTAGCTCCAGTAGTACCAGTAGCACCAACATCACCAGTAGCGCCGGTGGCTCCAGTAGCACCAACATCGCCAGTTGCTCCAGTAGCACCAGTAGCTCCAACATCGCCAGTAGCACCAGTTACACCAGTAGCTCCAGTAGTACCAGTTGCTCCAGTAGCTCCAACATCACCAGTAGCGCCAGTAGCTCCAGTAGCACCAACATCACCAGTAGCTCCAGTAGCACCAGTAGCTCCAACATCGCCAGTAGCGCCGGTGGCTCCAGTAGCTCCAACATCACCAGTAGCACCAGTAGCTCCAACATCACCAGTAGCGCCAGTTGCACCAGTAGCACCAACATTACCAGTAGCGCCAGTTGCACCAGTAGCTCCAACATCACCAGTAGCTCCAGTTGCTCCAGTAGCTCCAGTAGCTCCAGTAGCACCAACATCGCCAGTTGCTCCAGTTGCACCAGTAGCTCCAACATCGCCAGTAGCACCAGTAGCACCAGTAGCTCCAACATCACCAGTAGCTCCAGTTACACCAGTAGCTCCAGTAGTACCAGTTGCTCCAGCATCACCAGTAGCACCCGTAGCTCCAACATCACCAGTAGCACCCGTAGCTCCAACATCACCAGTAGCGCCAGTTACACCAGTAGCTCCAACATCGCCAGTAGCGCCAGTTACACCAGTAGCACCAGCATCACCAGTAGCTCCAGTTGCACCCGTAGCTCCAGCATCGCCAGTAGCGCCAGTAGCACCAACATCACCAGTAGCGCCAGTAGCTCCAACATCGCCAGTA
>NZ_JAJHJB010000010.1:0-135661 GCF_020819555.1 Pelosinus baikalensis | reverse complement strand
ACCAGTAGCTCCAGTAGTACCAGTAGCTCCAACATCGCCAGTAGCTCCAGTAGTACCAGTAGCTCCAACATCGCCAGTAGCTCCAGTAGTACCAGTTGCACCAGCATCACCAGTAGCTCCAGTTGCACCAGTAGTTCCAGTTACCCCAGCATCACCAGTAGCGCCAGTTACACCAGTAGCTCCAGTAGCTCCAACATCGCCAGTTGCTCCAGTTGCACCAGTAGCTCCAGTAGCTCCAGTAGCTCCAGTTACACCAGTAGCTCCAGTAGTACCAGTAGCACCAGTAGGGCCAGTAACGCCAGTATCGCCAATATCTTCTGGCACTTCAGCGATCACTAAAGTTGCTTTAATTGGGACTAAAGGAGAAAATGTCACACTATTAGGTGTTCGATTCACTAAACCTAGTCCGATTGGTGCAACATCAACTTGTATAAGTGCAGATCCAACGAGCGGACCCATTATTAGAGGTGAACTTCCTAGCACTTCATCACCTTGTGTTGTTACGATTGAAAAAGTTATACCACTTGAACCTGGAGATGATTCAGTTGCTACCGACCAATTGACAAGATATCGTCCGATTTTGTTTAGGATGATGACTCCTGTTGCCGGGTTATAAATTACGGGCCCAAAGCTGCTAAGAACTGTTTCAAATAGAACAATCTCATTTGGATTGATTGTACCGGGCAACAGCCGTCTAAGTTGAAGACCTATTGTATCCAACCTGATTTCTCCTCGCTTTCACTAAATTTAATTAAGCTTCAATGGGGCTAAAAGACTGAGTTTTAAGTTCTTCAGCAAAAAAACTAGCTACCATATGCGCTTCTTTAGTAATACTCTGTGCTGGATTAGCAGCGTCCAAGGGGTATACATTAAAGTGAAACCCTTTTTTAGAGAGAGTATTTATGAAATATAATATGTAAATAGTGATAACAATGTGTCTTATAACAAAAAATTGATGTTATTTTGAATTAAATATATAATCTAGAAGAATGGATTTTTACTGCAGAATTTTGTTTTTTCTTTTTACAGAATGGTTGTAATTTTCGTTAGGTAGTATTGCTATTTTCTCAAAGTTTTTTTGACAAAAATAAAAAAGAAAAGTACTGTAAATAATAGGCTTTGTTCGTTGACGGAATGGCCATAAGATTCTTCTTATAATGTGTAAGCCTGATTTACGACCCACGGCATAAGATAGCTGCTTGTGGGCATTTGTTTTGCGTGGACGTAGCTTAGCAAATATGAATAAGTGAGGATTCTTAGATAGAATATTTTGTTAGGAGGTGCAGTCAATTGAGTACTAATGCACCAATTGGTATCTTTGATTCTGGAATTGGTGGTCTTACTGTTGTTAAAGAGCTTATGGAAATCATGCCTGGGGAAAATTTGATCTACTTTGGGGATACCGCGCGTACACCTTATGGATCTAGGCCTCCAGCAGAAATTATCGGATTTATGCAGCAAATTTTAGACTTTTTTACTATGCAAAAAGTGAAAATGGCTGTGGTTGCTTGCAATACTATGACAGCCTTGGGTCTTGAAATGGCAAAGAAACAATATCCTTTTACGTTGGTAGGTGTTAATACAGGGGCAGATATGGCCCTGGCTGTTACCAAAAGCAAAAAAGTAGGGGTTATTGCGACAAAAGCTACCATTGAAAGCAAGAATCATGCCAAGGCTATTGGGAGAAAAGATGCTGCTGTACTTGTTTATTCTCAGGCTTGCCCAAAACTTGTACCATTAATTGAACAAGAGCAGCTTGAAGGACCTGAAATTGAATTGGCAATAGCTGAATATCTGCTGCCAATGAAAAAACAGGGAGTGGATGCAATCATTTTAGGTTGTACTCATTATCCTCTTGTGAATTCAGTGATTGAAAAAATCATAGGCAATAAGATTGTCGTTATTGATCCTGCTAGAGAGACTGGATTGGAGGCACAATACTTACTACAGCAGCAAAAACAATTATCTTCATTGAATCAGGGAAACGTTAGATTGTGTTTTTCTGCAGATGTGGAACGGGCAAAAAGAATTGCAGGCTTTTTATTTGATACAGAAAAGGTAGAATTTGAATTGGTAAATTTAGAGAAGTTTGCAGTAGTATAGTCATATAGGAGTAATAAGGGAAAGTTTCATAGTCCTATGGGGTAAAATTTGGTATACTAATAAAGGAAAAAAATTCTGGAGATGGGGGCCTTGGTGTGGAAATCTTGGTGACGATAGTAATAATAGCTATAATTATGGCAGTAGCTGTGTGGTTGTTTATTGCCAAACAAGGTGATGCTGACTTTGAATTTAAAGTGAATGAGCGTACGGAATTTAAATTAGTTGACCAAACCGAAAAAACAGCTACTTTTTCTTGTGAAGTAGCATTTATCAATAAAGGTTCACAGGATGGTACGATAATGGATGCTTATCCTCGTCATTTGCTGCCCTATGAACAATTTGATGGTGTTGAGGTAAATTCTAGAATGGAACTTACCACAGCACTCCGAACCGATAATTATTTTGAAGCTGTGATTATTCCTAAAGGAACGGGTGGAATCGTTATTGTTACGGTTACATTTACGGCGAAGACAGGTAATATTAAAGATGCCTTGCAAAATTTATATGATTTGTCTGTAGATATGCCGATTGATATTGTATATCAGATTGTAGCTCGTACCCCATGGTATATTCATAAGGCGCGTATGATTATGACTTGTGATGAAATCAATAGGGCTATGCAGGCAAAAGGTACTGCGAAATGGGAGGGCTAGTAATGGCAGAACTTGAACTCAAACCAGTAGGTACGCGTATTTTAACAGATAAAGACAATATTGTAGATATGATCGAAAAGTATACCAAAGAGGATATTGGACCGGATGATGTAGTATCGGTAGCTGAGAGCGTCGTTGCGATTACCCAGGGGCGTGTGGCAAGGCCCGAAGATTTTAAAGTGTGCTTTTTAGCGAAGATTTTATGCCGCTTTGTACCTCAAAAAGGCAGTTTATCCAGTGTATACGGTATGCAGTCATTAATGGATGCAGAAGGTAAGTGGCGCGTTTTATTTGCTATGATCATAGGAATGTTTGCCAAAATTGTTGGGAAGAATGGTGTGTTTTATGAACTAGCAGGTTCACATGCTGCTCTAGTTGATGATGTTACTGGCACAATGCCGCCTTTTGATAAATGTCTGGTATACGGACCTTTGGAGGCAAATGGCGTAGCAGAGGAAATTAAACGTCGATTAGGCTGTTATGGTGCAGCAGTGGCAGATGTAAATGATTTAAAACGAGCATTGGTAGTAGGTGCTTCAGCAGGTCTTGATCCTAAGAAGTTGGCACATATTTTAATTGATAATCCTTTCGGTAACGCTTCCCAACGGACACCGATTGTTATTATTAAAAATTATGCAGCAGTAGAGAGAAGGACAGAAAATCTTCTTTCTAGTGAGTAATTGATTAGCAAAGAGGATAGAATACAGCTATCCTCTTTGTTATTTTTGCTGTAAAATTAACTAATATTATAGGTCTAAAATGTATGGAATTTATGTGTTGGAGGAATGACATGGCTAATATTGGTATTACTACAACCGTACCTGTGGAGATTATTTTAGCAGCCGGAAATGTACCAGTAGATTTAAATAATGTATTTATTACTGATAAAGAAGCCAATCGATTAGTAGAAGGAGCCGAAGATGCAGGTTACCCTCGTAATATATGCGGCTGGATTAAAGGTTTATATTCTGTAGTCGTAGAGCGGGGAAATATAGATACAGTACTTGCAGTTACCCAAGGCGATTGCAGTAACACTCATGCCTTAATGGAAACCTTGCAATTGGTAGGTGTAGAGACCATTCCCTTTGCGTATCCTTTTGATCGGGATTATGATCTTTTGAAATTGCAGATGGATAAATTAATTACAGCTTTAAAAACGGATTGGGAGCAGGTTATGGCTGTAAAAAAACGTTTAGATGGGGTAAGAAGTAAAATTGCTGAAATGGATCGCCTTACCTGGCAGGAAAATATAGTAAGTGGTTGGGATAACCACTTATTTCAAGTTAGCTGCAGTGATTTTAATGGAAATGTGAATAAATTTGAGCAGGATATTGATCAATTTTTATTAAAAACGAAGTATGCCAATGAATTTACAGAAGATATTCGCTTAGGGTATATTGGTGTTCCACCTATTTTTAATGATCTATATGGTCATTTTGAAAAGATGGGAGCAAGGGTTGTCTTCAATGAAGTGCAGCGGCAGTTTGCCATGCCTTATCAAGTAGAGGATTTAGTGGAACAATACAGACTGTATACCTATCCTTATGGTGTCTTTCAGAGAATTGAAGATATTAAGAGAGAAATTGAAAAACGTAATTTGGATGGTATTGTGCATTATGTCCAAAGTTTCTGTTTCAGGCAGATTGAGGATATGATCTTTAGGGAAAAATTAGATATACCCATACTAACCATCGAAGGAGATAAGCCGGGTAAGTTGGATGCCAGAACGAAGCTTCGAATGGATAGTTTTCTGGAAATGCTGCGATGAGGTGAAAGATATGTTTTGTGGTATCGATTTAGGCAGCCGTAGTGTAAAATTAGTTGTAATGGATCAAGAAGGTGTAAACCGTTCTGAAATCTTTGAAACCGTGCAGTTTTATCGAAACTATGGACAACCTGGGCAAAATGGACTCGTTGTTGACTTTGCCTCTGTGGGGGTAGGGGAATTTGATAAGGTGGTTGCTACTGGCTATGGGCGTAATACCATCAATATTGTAGGAGCTACTGTCATTGCAGAACTGAAAGCACACGTTATAGGAGCCATGTGGCAGACTGGACTTAATAATTTTACCTTATTAGATTTAGGTGGACAGGATAGTAAAGTCATTAAGGTGCGCAAAGGTAAAATGGTGGATTTTGCGACAAATGATAAATGCGCTGCTAGTACAGGGCGATATTTAGAAAATATGGCAACGGTTCTCGGGATTAGTTTAGCAGAACTTAGCAATTATAAGGAAAATCCTGTAGAGCTGTCTGCAACTTGTGCTATTTTTGGAGAATCTGAGCTTATTGGACGCATTGTGGAAGGTCATAGCCTTCCACAATTAGCAGCTGGCGTTAATTATACGATTTTCAAGAGAATCAAGCCGATGCTCCATTCTCTTGCCAGTGAAGTGATTGTCTTTACAGGAGGCGTGGCTTTAGGAAAGGCCATTGGACAAACCATATCTTCTGAACTTGGAGTAGAGGTTGTTGTACCAAAGTATCCACAACTCAATGGAGCAATCGGCTGTGGGGTTTATTCCTGGGAAAAGAGGGGATAATATGTTCTTGGGGCTTGATATTGGTGGGACATTTACAGATGGTGTAGTAGTAGCAGATGGGAAAATAGTCACTATGGTTAAGACTCCTACTACTAAGGAGAATCTATTGCAATGTATTTTGACGGTAGTAGATAAGATGGTGGAGGATACTGGTAGTAAGGCGTTTGAACGCATTGCACTATCCACAACAATTGTAACCAATGCGATAGTGGAAGGTAAGATTGATCAGGTTGGTCTATGTATTATGCCAGGACCAGGGATGAACATAAATGATATTCTGCCAGTTGCGCCTTACATCTTATCTGGTTATATTGACCATCGTGGCCGTGAAATGGCTCAGCCTAATAAAGAGGAAGTGCTGAGTGCTTGTCGTCATTTTTCTTCTTGTGATGTATTTGTTGTTTCTGGGAAATTTGCTGTTCGTAATCCTTGTTTTGAATTAGCAGTGACGGATTGGATACAAGGAGAAGTGAGCCCTATTCATATTAGTACAGGAGGAAAAGTTTCAGGTTCGCTTAATTTTTTAAGGCGTACCAATTCGGCTTATTATAATGGGGTTGTATGGCGGCATTTTAATGCTTTTGCTACGGCAGTAGAAGAAGCATTAAAGATGCGTGGGATTTATAGTCCTGTTTTTGTGTTAAAAGCAGACGGAGGCACACTGCCTTTATCAGTAGCCAGAAACTATCCTGTAGAGGCTATTTTTACTGGACCCGCTGCCAGTACCATCGGTATTATGGGCATGAATGGTGATGCCGCCGTTTCTGGAATTTCTCTTGATATTGGGGGCACTACTACAGATATTGCATTGTGGCAAAAGGGAAGACCTATTTTAGCAAAAGAAGGGGCAGCCGTTGCTGGGCATGGAACTGGGGTTCAGGGATTTCGCCTTAAGTCTGTTGGAATCGGCGGTGACAGTTTGGCTTTCTGGGAGAATCATGTATTGAAGGTAGGACCGATGCGCCATGGTCCTGCTATGGCGGCAGGAGGTCCTAAGCCTACTGTGACTGATGCTATGGTAGCGGCGGGATTCATTGATTTTGGCGATCGCGCCTTAGCAGTAAAGGCAATGAAGCTGCTTGCTTTACAAGGGCAAAGCCCAGAAGAGATGGCGAGTCAAGTAGTAGATAAGGCAGTGAATGGTATTTGCCAGTCGATAGCCAATTTGTTGGAAGAGCAAGCTGCTGAACCTTTATATCATGTAGAAGAAATTATTTATGAAACAAAATTTGTCTTAGAAAACATAATTGGTGTAGGCGGCGGAGCGGCAGGTCTTGTGCCTCTGGTTGCTAAAAAGCTGGGAATTAGCTATACACTTCCTGAGAATGGGAGGGTTGCTAATGCCTTTGGCGCGGCGGTAGCAAGACCAACTCTTGATATTACTCTTCGTGCTGATACTGCAGAAGGATATTACACCGTTGCGGAATTAGGGATCAAAAATAGACTGCCTCGAGGGAAATTTTCCTTACAAAATGCTTATGAGTTAGCAGAAAAACATTTGGCAGAGTTAGCCCAGAAAAATGGTATTTTTATCGATGAAACCCAAATCATACAATCAGAGGAATTTAATATGGTTCGTGGCTTTACTACAGTGGGAAAAATTATGACCTGCCGCTTGCAGGTAAAACCTGGTGTGCTGCAGTATGGCAAGGAGGAGTTATGTTGAATGCTCAAAGGTTAGGATTGGTATTTTTTCCAGCTTTTGATTGGGCGATTAGCCCAACTCATCCTGAGCGGGAGGAACGTTTGTTATATACCCGTGATCAGATTGTAGAAGAGGGGCTGCTGGATATGCCAGCGATACGGGAATATAAGCCTAAAATCGCTAAAATTCAGGATATTGAAAGAGTGCATGTTGGGGTACCTGATATAGCATCTTTAATTACCAATGCTCATTTGGTGTCAGCAGGTGGAGCGATTGCAGCTGCTGATGCGGTAATGAAGAAGGAAGTACAGCGGGCTTTTGCTTTAGTACGTCCGCCAGGACATCATGCTATGCGCATTGTTCATGGGACTCGTGGATTTTGTACCATTAACATGGAAGCAATTATGATAGAATATTTACGGAAAACCTATGGTATCGGTAAAGTTGCCATCGTTGATACAGATGTGCATCATGGCGATGGTACCCAAGATGTCTTTTATCATGACCCTAATACCTTATTTATTTCCTTTCATCAGGATGGGCGGACCTTATATCCGGGTACTGGTTTTACCAATGAAATGGGTAGTCCTAATGCTCTTGGTACTACTTTAAACATACCCTTGCCGCCAGGAACGACAGATCGTGGTCTTCATGAAGTACTGGATCATCTGATTATGCCTATTTTGGGAGACTTTAAACCTGATATTATTATTAATTCTGCCGGGCAGGATAATCATTATAGTGATCCTTTAGCGAATATGGCAATTACAGCACAGGGCTATGCGCGATTAGCCGAAACATTAAAGGCGGATATTGCTGTATTGGAAGGTGGATATTCCATTGAAGATGCTTTACCTTATGTAAATGTAGGGATTGTATTAGCCATGGCAGGAATGGATTATAGTAAAGTCATTGAACCTAATATTGCAGATTGCCCTTCTCAAACTTCTTCTGTCACTCACTATATAAAAGATGTAATCAAGGAGCGCCAAGATATGTGGGGGAAAAAAGAGAAGCTGCAGCGTGAAGCAATTATGAAACATGGTAAATTATGGCAGACAGAGCGCAGTATCTATTATGATGATGAAGGTATTAATGAACAGCAAAAAGAAAGAGTACGCTTATGCCCTCATTGCTCTGGATACGTAATAATTGAAACGAAGGCGCGCAGTAGTCTTCATTATAAAACAGCTTATATTGGTATGATTCCTCAGAAGGCTTGCCCGGCTTGTCTAAAAGCAGCTTATGATATGGTACATACAGCAAAGAAACAAGGAAATTATCAGCACTATATGGTGCAAAATAAACAGGAAGATCGGCTGGAAAAATTGTAACAATGTGTATAAAATAGAACTAGTACCTCATCTGCGCTAAAACTATAGATAATTTGAGGTACTATATATTGTAGGAGGAGTCGAATAGATGAACCGACCAGATGGCCGAAAGGCTGATAAAATGCGTCCATTAAAAATCACTCGTAATTATTTAAAATATCCGGAAGGATCGGTGCTGATAGAAGTGGGCAATACGAAGGTAATATGTGCTGCCACAATTGAGGATAAAGTACCACATTTTATGAAGGGCTCAGGTGAAGGATGGATTACTGCTGAATATTCTTTGTTACCTCGCTCTACACAGGTGCGTAATATTCGTGAGTCCGCTAAAGGAAAAATAACAGGAAGGACTCATGAAATTCAGCGGCTAATTGGCAGAGCATTGCGGAGTGTGGTTGACTTAAGAGCCTTAGGGGAAAAAACAATTTGGATTGATTGTGATGTTATACAAGCGGATGGCGGTACTCGGACGGCTGCGATTACAGGATCGTTTGTGGCCCTGGTCGATGCAGTGAATAGTATTTATACCAACCATGAGAAACCTTTCCCTGTGAAAGAGTTCTTAGCAGCGGTTAGTATCGGTGTTGTAAAAGATACGGTGATTGCTGATTTGTGTTATGAAGAGGATTCGGCAGCGATTGTGGATATGAATGTTGTAATGACTGGGAGCGGCCAGTTTGTAGAGGTGCAGGGAACAGGTGAAAAACGTCCTTTTAGTCGACAGGAGCTGAATGAAATGCTGGCTGTTGCAGAAAAGATGGTAGGGGAATTAATTGATTATCAAAAAGATATTCTAGGACCTTTATCGTGGAAAATCGGACGTGAACCATGAAAGAAATAGTGGTAGCGACTACGAATAAAGGGAAAGTTGCCGAGATTGCCTTAGCTTTGGCCAACTTGCCTGTCAAAGTGTTAGATTTAAGTGATTTTGGTGATATTCCTGAGGCTGTGGAAGATGGTGATAGCTTTATGGCAAATGCTCAGCTAAAAGCTAAGCATTATGCCCATTATACGGGAAAGGCCTGCTTAGCAGATGATTCTGGACTAGAAGTGGATGCATTAGGAGGCGCACCAGGCATTTATTCTGCACGTTTTGCAGGGGAGGATGCTAATGATGCTGCAAATAATCAAAAATTGTTAGCCGAATTAACAGGTGTTGTCCCTGAAAAGCGTACGGCTAGATTTCGTTGTGTTTTGGCTCTTGCTGACATTGATGGGACGATCGTGACTGCCGATGGAGTAAGAGAAGGGATTATTGGTCAAGATTTGCGTGGTTTAGGCGGCTTTGGGTACGATCCATTGTTTTATATGCCTGAAATGGAGAAAACCATGGCTGAATGTTCAAAGAGTGAAAAAAATGATATCAGCCATAGAGGACAAGCGCTAAAGATTATGACCAAGATACTGGGAGAGTATTTAAAATGAAGATAGGGGTCATGAGTGATACCCATGGTGACCAGGCAGCTGTCAGGCAAGGGATAAAAGCAGCAGGTCCTATGGATATGTGGCTGCATGCAGGAGATTATAGCCAAGATGCAAGCTATTTGGCTAAGTTAGCGAATGTTCCTGTATTTGCAGCGAGAGGAAATTGTGATGGACAGGCAACTGCTAAAATTGATGAATTTATAGAAGTGGCTGATAAGAAAATATGGATAACCCATGGGCATCGTTATGGTGTAAAGCAAGGTGTCAGTCAATTGGTGGAATGGGGCAGGCAATATGAGGTGGACATTGTAATTTATGGACATACTCATATCCCGGATAGCCGCTGGGAGGAAAATTTACTGGTTTTCAATCCGGGCAGTGCTGCTGAACCTCGCTCTGGATATGGTACTTGTGGTATTTTAAACATAGATCATGAAGGGAAAATAACAGTGAAAATTCTTACTTTTGAGTAAGAAAGTAAAACGAATATAGTAATAGAGGGTCTGATCTACATTTTGTGTAGAACAGACCCTCATTACTATAAAATTGTTTAGTTTAATGCTTTACTCAATCATAATTCTTGGTATAAGCTACTTGTAATACTTCATCTGGCAATTCATTTTCCCAACGCGCTACGACTACAGCAGCTACGCAGTTACCAATTAAATTGCAAGCTGTACGAGCCATATCAAGTATACGGTCAACCCCAAGGATAATACCAATACCTTCTACTGGCAAACCAAAGGCTGCTGCGGTACCGGCAATAACGATCAAGGAAGCACCAGGCACTGCTGCAATACCTTTTGTTGACATCATCAATGTCACAAGCATAATCAATTGAGTTTCGATTGGGAAGGGGATATTATAAACTTGAGCGATAAAAATAACAGCTAATGCACTATACAATGTGGAACCATCTAAATTAAATGTGTAACCTGTAGGCAACACGAAGGTAACAATATGCTTTGGAACGCCAAACTGCTCTAATTTTTCCATTGCAATTGGCAATGCTGCTTCGCTGGAGGCAGTGGAGAAAGCAATCAAGATAGGCTCTTTTATAGCTCTTAAGAGCTGGAAGAAATTCATACGGATAATTAGTGAAGCACAGGCTAATAACAAGAAAATAAAAAGTACTAAAGCAAAATATAAGGAACCGATCAGCTTTGCTAAAGGAATCAGCATACCCAAGCCGAATTTGCCTACTGTATAAGAAATTAGAGCAAAAACACCAATAGGAGCTAATTTCATTACATACCAAGTAAATTTGAACATGATTTCAGCAACGCTGATTGCTAATGTAACGGTTGGTTTGCCTTTTTCTCCCATAGCGGCAGCTGCTACACCGAAGAATGTGGAGAACAGAATGATTTGCAGCATATCGCCGCGTCCCATGGCATCTACCACGTTGGTAGGTACAATGTTAACGATCATTTGTGTCATATCAATGGTCTTTTTTGCTGCTGCTGCTGCGGAACTCACATCAGCACCTGTTGCGATTGCGACACCTGCACCAGGCTGGAATACATTTGCGACAGCCAGCCCAACGAAGAGAGCCAACGTTGTAGCGACTTCAAACCAAATAATTGCTTTTGCGCCTAAACGACCTAGTTTCTTAAAGTCACCAGTACCTGCAATACCCATAATTAATGAACTGAAAATTAAAGGTACCACAATCATTTTAATCATACGGATAAACGTATCACCAACAGGCTTTAATGCTTGTCCATAGACTGGGAAGATATAACCGAACACAACACCTAGAATAAGAGCAATAAAAATTTGAGTTGTCAGGCCTATTCCCTTTTTTCCTTTTTCCATAAACGAATCCTCCTATAAATTTTGATTACTTGGAAACACCAAGAGATAAAGTAATCAAGGGGATTGCCTTGATTACCTTTACTGCACTGCACAGTAAAGAGAAAATATTTTTAATGATGAAATACTTTCTTCTCCTAGTATAGATTGTAACCATCTGCCAAACTACAGAAAACAACTGAAAAATTATTATGCAATTCAGAATTATATAAGAATAGCTTTTTGGGGAGATGAGGATTATAATATTGTATGTCGAATTTTGTATTTATAATGTTCTGCTAAATGTTCCACTAAAGGAGGGAGTTTTCTGTTATCTACTTTTCTAAAAGAAATGCATGATGTGTTTGGGGGTATACAAGAGTTATTTCATAAGTATAAATCCCTTATCAATACGATATTGCTTGTTTCCTTAACTGGTATCGTATATATTTATCCTTTTGGCAGCTATTTTCGTTTTACCTTAGCGATTGTATTGTTAATCGTCTTTTTATTATATTTTGAACAGTTTCCCATTTTATCTGGTACAATCTTGACAGGAGCAGTGATTGTATTTTTTCGTACGACAACGGATTTTCTAATAAGCGGCCATGATTATAAGACTGCTATCATGTATAACTTACCTTCCCTGGCATATTACATATCTTTTGCTGTACTATTTTACTTATTTTCCATTCGAAAGTACAAAGATCACATATTGGTTCTTATTCTCTTGTTGAGCGTGGTTGATATCCTAAGTAATATGGTTGAACTTTTTTGTCGTTCCGAATTGATCGGTGCAAAATTTGCAGTGGTTTTTCCAAGCATTGTAGTCGTGGCTATTGTGCGAGCTAGTTTAGCCTTTGTTGGGTATTATGCATTAAAGCAATATCAATCTTTTATTCTAGCCAATGATCAGGCAAAGCGCTATATCGAGCAAACTCTTATGGTTGCTAAATTGAAAAGCGAGCTATTTTATCTGGAAAAATCGTCTCAGGATATCGAAAATGTTATGGAGAAGGCCTATTGGCTTTATAAGCAATTAAACTCTAAGATACAATTCGATAGTGAACAAGAAAATTTGCCTGCAGAGAATGCTCTTGCAGTTGCAAGGGAAATTCACGAGATAAAGAAAGATTACTATCGAGTCATTACTGGAATTGAAAATATTCTTAGACCCTCAAGCAGGGCTCAGAAGATAAAACTATCAGAAATATTGTTTATCATTGAACAAAATACAATACGGTATTTGAATGTAATCGATAAAAAAATTGATATCACCTATGAGTTAGCGGATGATTTTCTTACAGACAAGCATTATACCTTAGTTTCCATATTAGATAATCTCATTATGAACTCAATTGAGGCCTGTGGTGATGATGGAATTATTAAGGTAATTGAGACCAGTTCCAATGACACTATATATTTTTGTGTGGAAGACAATGGGGTTGGTATTGATGAACAAGAATTTGAGTTGATTTTTAATCCTGGTTATTCTACAAAATTTTCGCCGCGTACTGGCAAAATTTCAACAGGACTAGGCTTGGCCCATGTGAAAAATTACATTGAGCTATTAGGTGGAACCATTCGTGTGGAATCGCAGCCTGATGTATGTACTCGGTTTTTAATCGCGTTACCTCGCTTAGGCGTACTGATTTCTAACAAGGGTGCTGATTTTTCTGTACCTTACTCTTAACGTTATATATTTGGAGTAAACGATTCATAATAAAGTATTTTTATAAGAGAGTGGTGCTAATATGTCGTTACGTTTTGTGATTGTTGATGATGATCTTGTGATTTGTAGAATTCTACAAAAAATTATTGAGCAAAATCAATTAGGTACTGTTGTTGAGCAATGCAATGACGGCTTAAAGGGCGAGAGGATCATTCGAGAATATCAGCCGGACATTGCATTGGTTGATTTATTGCTGCCAGGTCAAGATGGAGCGGAACTCATTGAAAAGGTGTCTGCAGCAGCGACCAATACTTCGTTTATCATGGTTTCCCAAGCCACGAGCGAACAATTAATTACGAAAGCTTATGAAGCTGGGATTGAGTTTTTTATTCATAAACCCATTAATGTCTTAGAAACGGTATCTGTGATTAATAAAGTGCAGGAACATCGTAAGTTAAAACAGATTATGTCTTTGATGCATCAAACCATTTCCCAATATCCTCATATTCGTCCTGCAGTTGAGGAAGGGGCGAAAAATATGCAAAAGACTCGCATTTACAAAGTTTTTTCTGATCTGGGAATCATTGGTGAGGCAGGTGTAAAAGACATTTATCGAATGGTACAGCTAATCCTGAAGAAAAGTACAGAAAGTAAGTCTTATCAGTTGTGTGATATCTATCAGCAAATGTCAGAAGGAATGGAGCAGGATGCCAAGGCAATTGAGCAGCGAGTACGTCGTGCTACAACGAAAAGCTTGCACAATCTTGCCAATTTAGGGATTGATGATTATTACAATGAAATCTTTCAGTCCCATAGTTCTTCATTGTTTGATTTTAAAGAAGTACGCCAGGAGATGAATTTTATTCTGGGAAAAAGCCAATACCGAGGAAAGATCAATGTCAAAAAATTCATTGAAGGGTTATTATTTATTGCAGAAGTCTGATGGTTAAGATGGCAAGTGGGGTACTACAACATATAAGGTTGTAGTACCCCACGTTATTTATCAGAGGGCTTATACTAAAATTAGTAGTTTATTGAATATTCTTAATGTTTTGAGTATGTTGTGATTTTTAGAAGGATTTTGGATAAAGCTATACGAAGTATCATCTTGATTGTCCTATGACAATTAAATTTTATAAGGGGTGGTATTATGAAGAAACGTATTCTCAGTATTTTTGTAACCCTTTGTCTCTTAGTGGTCTGTTTACAGGTAGTCGCTTTTGCGGCAGAAGCTCCAGAAAAACCTAATGTTGTAATTCTTGCAACAGGAGGAACCATTGCTGGTGCAGGTGTTAGCAGTACTACAACCGTGGGGTATACAGCTGCTGTTACTGCCGTAGACAAACTTATTTCTAATGTCCCCGAATTGACTAAAGTCGCAAATGTACGCGGAGAACAAGTATTTCAAATTGCCAGTGAAAGTATAACCATGGAAAATTGGTTAACGCTGGCTAAACGTGTCAATCAACTTCTTGCTCAAGATAATGTAGATGGCATCGTTATTACTCATGGGACAGATACATTAGAAGAAACCGCATATTTTCTTGATCTAGTAGTAAAAAGTGAAAAACCGGTTGTACTTGTTGGATCGATGCGTCCTGGTACTGCAATGAGTGCTGACGGTCCTCTCAATTTGTATCGTGCTGTTATTCTTGCTGGTACGAAAGAAGCTGCTGGTAACGGTGTCATGGTAATGCTGAATGACACGATTCATTCGGGTCGTGAAGTAACAAAAACGATCACTGACCGTGTTGATACTTTTCAGGCACCAATCGTCGGTGCGCTAGGTGTATTTACTGGTGATAAACCTGTATTCTATCGTCAATCCTTACGCAAAAATACGGTAGCGACGGAATTTGATGTCACTAACCTGACGTCATTGCCTCGTGTTGATATTGTGTATCATTATGCCGGCAATGCTGGAACCATGATTGATGCTGCTGTAAATGCTGGTGCAAAAGGGATTGTTCATGCAGGAACTGGTAACGGCAGTATTGGAAAAGCGGAATATCCTGCAGTTGAGAATGCTCTTAAAAATGGTGTAGTTATTGTAAGGAGTGCCAGAGTTGGCAGTGGGATTATCGCTCGTAATGGGGAAGCAAATGATGACAAGTTTGGCTTTATTGCCAGTGATAACCTGAATCCACAAAAAGCACGCATTTTATTAATGCTGGCTCTGACCAAAACTACTGATGTAAATGAAATTCAACAAATGTTCTGGAAATATTAAAGTCATACTGAATTGAATTTGGTATATGCAATGAACCGCAAGGACGAATGACGCTATGTGCCTGCAAACACGATAGTGCCAGAGTCCATGCATTTAAAAAAAATAGCAGCAGTAGTTTTTTGAATATTTATAATACTTTCTGTATGATGCTATGAGAGGGTTGCATTTTCTCGAAAAATATGACATAATTAATCATGGTTAATAAATTGGATTAATGGATTAAGCCAATTGCGAGGTGCAATCATGATTTTACAGCGAGTAGGTATTCCGATCTATTTGCAAATTAAAACATACATTTTGGACAAAATAAAATCTGGAGAGTATGTATCGGGTGCTAAAATACCTACAGAAAGAGAATTGTCTCTCGAATTAGGCGTGAGCCGCAATACTGTCAGCGCTGCTTACAAAGAACTTTTGCTGGAGGGTGTACTTGAAGCACAGCAAGGGCGTGGAACGTTTGTAAAAACGGTTTCGGATGATGAGGAAGCGAAAGTCGTCGGTGGAAGACGGGAGCGATTGGTTAAAATTATTGATGATGCCATGACAAAAGTAGTAGAGTTAGGTTTCACAGTAGATCAATTTGCGGCAATTGCCAGTATCCGGGCCATTGAAAAGAACCAAGCTGTTAAAGAATTGCGAGTGGCTGTTGTCGATTGTGCTTCTGAATACATCCAACGCTTTATTAACCAAATTGGTCAAATTGCCAACGTACGATTTGAAACGGTAATCTTAGCAGAATTAATTGAAGGACGAACTCCCATTGAATTATTGCAGGCTTGTGACTTAGTTGTTACGACGCTGGGGCATCAAGCAGCAGTTGTTGGCTTACTGGGAAAAGCAAGTAAAGTAATTGGTGTAGCTACGGTTCCAAATCTTGATGCAGTTATCAAATTGGCCCGCTTACCAGCAAACACTCAAGTGGCAATTGTGGCAAAGAGTGATGCATTTGTATCCAATCTGCAAAATTTACTGGAGAAAACATCAATTAATCATTTGGATTTTACAGTAGTACAATCAAGTGATTTCTCAGAAGTTAATAGGATTATTGCTAATTATAAAGTGATAATTGTCAGTGAAGAACGCGAAATACTTGTGCGCCAAATGGTGAATGAAAGTCAAGAAGTGATTACGTTCTATTATGAAATTGATCGCGGTTCATTGAACCAGGTTCTGATGAAGTTAGTTAGTCAAGCACTTTAGATAGTAGAAATACTAGATATAGATTTTAATAGCAAAGGAGTAGTTAGGATGGAAAACAATAAAGTAAAAGTGATTTTGGGGGTCATTGGAGCTGACTGTCATGCAGTAGGTAACAAAATTTTAAACTATGCCTTTACTTCCGCAGGATTTGAAGTAGTTAATTTAGGGGTGTTGGTTCCTCAAGAAGAATTTGTAAATGCAGCTATTGAAACGGATGCAAAAGCCATTCTCGTCGCTTCCTTATATGGACACGGGGAAATTGATTGTCGGGGATTGAGAGAACGCTGCCGTGAATCCGGTTTAGGTGATATTTTATTGTATGTTGGCGGAAATTTGGTAGTTGGTAAAACTGATTTTACGGAAGTACACAAAAAATTTATTGAAATGGGTTATGACAGAGTCTATGAGCCAGGTATACTTCCTGATCAAGTGGTCATTGATTTAAAGAATGATTTAGGTTTATAAGGGAGTCTTGATTATGAATCATATTTTACTGATTGATTTTGGGAGTACTTATACCAAAATTACTGCAGTGGATATTGACAATGAAATAGTATTAGGCACTGCTCGTGGTATAACTACTGTAGAAACTGATATTATGAATGGACTAAATCAGGCGATCGATGCCTTGTTTCTCAAGACGGGTAAACTAAAATTTTCAAAAGTATTAGGTTGCTCTAGTGCAGCCGGTGGATTGAAAATGGTAGCCGTTGGATTGGTGCCTGAACTTACAGCAGAAGCTGCCAAACGTGCAGCTCTAGGGGCTGGTGCCAAGATTATGGGTGTTTATGGTAATGAATTAAATGAATATGAAATACAAGAAATAGCCCAGTTGCAACCGGAAATTATTCTGTTGGCAGGTGGTACCAATGGCGGTAATAAAGAAGTGATTCTGCATAATGCTAGAATGCTTACCACTCTTGGTAAAGATATTCCTGTCATTGTAGCAGGTAATAAATCGGTAGCACCTCAAGTAGTCAGAACATTATTAGAAGCGATGACAGAGGTAGTACATACTGAAAATGTAATGCCGAAGTTAAATGAACTAAATATTGAGCCTGCACGTGAAACCATTCGCAGTGTATTCTTAAGAAGGATTGTGGAAGCTAAGGGTCTCAATAAAGCAAATCAGTTTGTTGATGATGTAGTTATGCCTACGCCGGCTGCGGTATTGAAGGCTGCTGAACTTCTAAGCAAAGGTACAGAATATGAGCCTGGTTTAGGTGACTTAATGGTAGTGGATATTGGTGGTGCAACCACTGATGTATATTCCATTGCCAAAGGTGATCCTACTAAAACCAATGTAGCCTTGCGAGGACTGCCAGAACCCTTTGCGAAACGTACAGTCGAAGGCGATCTGGGGATGCGGTATAGTGCGACAGCTCTATTTAAAGCAGCTGGTGCCAAGAGGATTGCAGATTATGCCAATGTTTCTGCAGAGGATGTGGAGGCATATGTGGAAAAGGTCGAAGCAAATATTGAATATTTACCACAAAATGAGATTGAAAAAAAAGTGGAAATCGCCATGGGGAAAGCTTGTACTTCCTTAGCGGTGGAACGCCATGTCGGACAGCTTGAAACGATATTCACATGTTTCGGTTCTGCTTTTGTACAAAAAGGCAAGGATCTGAGTGATGTTAAGACGGTGGTAGGTACTGGTGGCGTAATTGTCCATCATGAACAGCCTAAAGAAATTTTAAAGGGTGCAGCATACAGTGAAAGTACACCTGAAATGTTAAAGCCTGAGTGTTCGAAGTACTTGATTGATGAAGAGTACATTATGGCATCCATGGGTCTATTGGGTGAAGTATATCCGGATGTAGCAGTAAGAATGATGAAAAAATATATTGTGCGGGGGTAGCAGTAATGGAATTGAAAAATAAAAAGTGGACACATGATCACTTCTATGGTGTACGCGAAGAAATATTGAAACATTGGCCAACGGGTGCTGATGTAAATTTTGAGGAAGCTGTTAAGTATCACGAGACAATCCCAGCTAGAAAACATTTTGCAAAGCGTTTAGTAAAAGCGAAGAAGAATGGTGAAACATTAACTCAGCCCAGAGCAGGGGTTGCATTATTGGATGAACACATTAATCTTTTGAACTTTTTGCGTACAGAGGGAGAAGCGGATCTTCTGCCAACTACGATTGATAGTTATACTCGTCAAAATCAATATGAAAATTGTGCAAATGCAATTGAAGAAAGTATGAAAGCCGGTCGCTCCTTACTAAATGGTTTTCCAGCAGTAAATCATGGAGTTCATGGTGTACGTAAACTGGTAGAAAGTGTAGATGGTCCATTGCAAGTACGCCATGGTACACCGGATGCTCGCTTATTAACAGAAATAACGTTAGCAGGTGGATTCACATCCTATGAGGGGGGCGGTATCTCCTATAACATTCCTTATGCCAAAAGTGTTTCGTTAGAAAAAACAATTTATGATTGGCAGTATAATGACCGCTTGGTAGGTATTTATGCTGAGCATGGCATTGAAATTAACAGAGAGCCTTTTGGACCTTTAACAGGTACGCTAGTACCACCTTGCATTTCTCATGCAGTAGCCATCATTGAAGGTATTTTGGCAGCGGAGCAGGGTGTTAAAAATATAACACTAGGTTATGGTCAATGTGGTAATCTATTCCAAGACGTTGCAGCGATTAAAGCCTTAGAGCAGCTGGCAGAAGAATATCTGGTGAAACATGGATATAGTGACTGCGTATTAACTACTGTATTCCATCAATGGATGGGCGGATTCCCGCAAGATGAAGCAAAGGCATTTGCTGTAATTTCTTGGGGCGCAGCAGCTGCTGCCTTGGCAAAGGCTACGAAAGTTATTGTTAAGACTCCTCATGAAGCGTTAGGGATTCCTACAAAAGAAGCCAATGCGATGGGACTTCGTGCAACGAAGCAATTAATCAATATGCTGGCAGACCAACCATTCCCGATGACTGCAGAAGTAGATATCGAAGTGGAAATGATAAAAGCAGAAACACGTTGTATTTTGGATAAAGTTTTTGAACTTGGCAATGGAGATTTTGCATCTGGTAGTGTTCGTGCCTTTGAAGCCGGCGTTCTAGACGTACCTTTTGCTCCTAGCCAATATTCCTTGAATAAAATTCTGCCAGCCCGTGATAATAATGGCGCTGTACGATTATTTGATGTAGGAAATCTACCTTTCACACAGGATATTATTGACTTCCATAAAGCTAAAATTGATGCTCGCGCTAAAGAAGAAGGACGTAAAGCAAGTTTCCAAATGGTTATTGATGATATTTATGCGATTTCCAAGGGACGCTTAGTAGGCAGACCTAATAAATAAATCTAAGATTCAGCAGGGCGGCAAAAGGTATTCTGCCTTTTGCCGCCTTGCATAAAAAGGAATGGAGAGTGTAATCATGAAAATTGTAAATGTTGTATGTTCAAAAGGTCGTACTGGTTTTTATTTTGATGATCAACGGGCTATTAAAGCAGGAGCTCAACATGATGGTTTTAGTTATGTAGGAGAAACGGTTACTCCTGGATTTCATTCCATTCGTCAAACTGGGGAAGCTGTATCGGTAATGATCGTATTAGAAGATGGACAAGTGGCTTACGGCGATTGCGCTGCTGTACAATACAGCGGAGCAGGCGGACGTGACCCATTGTTTTTAGCCGAAGATTTTATTCCTGTGATTGAACAAGAAATTAAACCACGTCTCGTGGGTCGTGAATTAACTTCTTTTAGACAATTGGCAGGAGAAATTGACAGCATGGTTGATGCAAAAACAGGTAAACTAATCCATACTGCACTGCGTTATGGCGTAACCCAAGCAATTTTAGATGCTGTATCCAAAGCAAAACATAAATTGATGTGTGAAGTAGTTGCAGAAGAATATAACACAACTGTTAGTGAAATAGCGATTGATATTTTTACCCAGTCTGGGGATAATCGCTATGATAATGCTGATAAAATGATCATCAAAGGGGCTCAGGTATTGCCTCATGCCTTGATTAACAATGTAGAAGAAAAATTAGGCAAGAATGGTGAATTGTTGCTTGAATATGTTACTTGGTTAAAGAATCGTATACTAAGCTTGCGTACCAGCGATTCTTATAATCCTGTACTGCACATTGATGTTTATGGCACAATTGGTGCTGCATTCGATCTGGATACCGAAAGAATGGTCTCTTATTTCCGTGAATTAGAAAAAGCAGCTGCTCCTTTAAAACTTCGCATTGAAGGTCCGATGGATGTAGAAGATCGCGAAAAACAAATGTTAGCGTTAAAAGAAATTACGGCTCGTTTGCACGAAGAAAAGATTAATGTAGAAGTGGTTGCTGATGAATGGTGCAATACGCTTGAAGATATTAAATATTTTGCTGACAATAATGCTGGTGATATGCTGCAAATCAAAACACCGGATTTAGGCGGAATTAACAATACCATCGAAGCTGTTTTATATTGTAAAGAAAAAGGCGTAGGTGCATACCAAGGCGGTACTTGCAACGAAACAGATCGTTCCGCACAGGTTTGTGTACATCTTGCGATGGCAACTAAACCAGTACAGATGTTAGCAAAACCAGGCATGGGCGTGGATGAAGGCATCATGATTGTATATAATGAAATGCAACGTATCTTAGCTGTTCGCCAGGCTCGTAAGGCATAAATATGAGAATGTTAATGCATGAGCAATTAATGTATGCTAGTTATTTTGCACCCAGAGGACGTAATCGTATGTTTGTTTTGGGGCAGCAGATTAGTGAACGTTATTTGTCGCCATTGGATCGTCTAATTGGCATTGTTGGTGGTCCTGGTGCAGGTAAATCTTCCTTAATTAAAGGTATGTTTCCTGGATTAGAATTAACAAATGATGATGATGGTGTAAATGTACGCCCCTTGCCTTTGCTCAAAAATATTGAAAAAGATTTCTTTTCCAGTCATACCTATCATATTGATATTCGTTTTGAGTTGGCATTTACTCAACTTCATGTATTAGCAGATGCTATTAAAAAAGCATTATCTCATGATAAGCGGGTCATAGTAGAACATTTTGATCTGTTATATCCTGCTCTGGGGGCAAATGCTGACGTGCTCTTAGGTGTAGGCGGCGAGGTTATTGCTGTTCGTCCTAATGTTTTTGGTCCTTTTCCCCAGGAAATTGCTGATGTGGTTGTAAAGACTTTAAAGTATCGTAAAATGGCTCATACTGCTGAAGATTTGACAGAAAGTATTTTGTTGAAAGATTATGGTGCTATCTTGCCTTTTGGTCACAGAGATGTACATCATGGTTTTGTCCTGGAATATCCTGTGGAGATTGATGCCGATCTTAAGGAAGTTGAAAAAAAGGTTAAAGAAATCATTGATGAGGGCTTGAAGGTTTGCTACTCTGACGAGGGGCATATTGAAATTGGTGATGTTTCATGGGCGTGTACGGGACCGCGGACCCATGTGCATAATACGGAAGATATTGAAGGTTTTCGTCTGCTCCATGAGTATAAATATGACCCTAAAACGAAAACCTACCTTATTATTGGCTTGGTAGGACCATTGGAAGAGAATCTTGATGGCTTTTCCAGCATGGTCTTTCATGCATCATTGTAAAAGTGTATAATTAGCTGTAAATGGGTACTGTCTTCTTAAGAGAAGGCAGTACCCATAAGAGCATCAAAATCATAATTGCACAAAGATACATATAAAGAATTTTTCATTAGGAGGTTAGAAAAATGGCAAGTATTGCAAAAACTGCTCAAGCAGGAACCTTAGAATCAAGCGATGTTATGATTACTGTAGCTCCTGGTACCCAAGGAAGCGGTATTGTTATTGAATTAGAAAGTATTGTCTTGGCTCAGTATGGTGAAGATATTAAGATCATCTTAGAGAAAACGGCGAAGGATCAGGGGGTTACGGATATCTATATTAAGGCGGTAGACCGGGGAGCGCTGGATTGTACCATCTATGCTCGGACTTTGGCTGCATTAAGCCGTGCAGGTGCTGTGCTAAAGGAGGAAATCGTATAATGGATTTAAGAAGAAGTATGTTATTTATTCCAGGAAATAATCCGGGAATGCTGCAAAATGGCGGTGTATTTGGTGCAGATTCGGTTATTTTGGATTTAGAAGATGCTGTGGCTCCCATGGAAAAAGATGCAGCCCGGTTTTTGGTTGCCCAGGCTCTGCGCACTGTGGATTATGGAGCTAGTGAAACTGTGGTTCGGATTAATCCTTTAGATACTTTTGCTGCTGTCGATATTAAAGCCATTGTTCCTTGTTGTCCGGATGCAATTTTGGTGCCGAAAGTAGAAAGTGCAGCCGATATTCATCAAGTGGCTGCTATGATTGCCGCGGCGGAAAAACCAGATCAAGCGCCTGTAAAGATTATTGCTCTATTAGAAACACCTTGCGGGATTGTCGAAGCGTATCATATTGCAAAAGCGGACCCGAGGGTAGTTGCTCTTGCTTTAGGTGCTGAAGATTATACAGCAGGTCTGGGTGCTATGCGTACCAAAGAAGGTACTGAGATCTTTACAGCACGTACCATTGTTATCAATGCAGCTGCGGCTGCAAATGTTCAATCCATTGATACTCCCTATACCGATGCCAATGATGAAGAAGGGCTGCTTGCCGATACACAGCTGGCTAAAAGGTTGGGCTTCAAGGGGAAATTGTCCATCAATCCTAGGCAGATTGATGTAATTCATACTGTATTTAACCCTAGTCTAAATGATATTGATTGGGCGCAGCAAGTCATCCATGCCATTCGTAAGGCAGAGGCCGAAGGATCAGGTGTGGCGTCATTAAATGGTAAGATGGTGGATTTGCCAATTGTAAATCGTGCAGAACGCATCTTACATTTGGCAGAATTGTTAGGTTTGATGGGGGGGAAAAAATAATGAAAAATGCAATTGGACGTGAAATACCTGAAACAATTTCTGGCATAGCAGCAATAAAGCCCTTTGCTGGTGCTTTTGCTACCTCACCAAAAATGACACGTCAGGCACCTAAAGTCAAAACCATAAAACCTACCGACCGAAAATTAGTCGATAGTTTAGTCGAAGTGTTTAAAAAAATACCTGTAACTGATGGAATGACCTTGTCTTTTCATCACCACTTCCGAAATGGTGATGGCGTTGTAAATATGGTCTTGGCAACTGCGGCGCAGTTAGGATTGAAAAATCTAACCGTTGCTTTAAGTTCTGTCTTTCCTATACACGCACCGATTATTGAACATGTAAAAAATGGTGTGGTAACGGGTCTTGATACGAATTATATGTCCGGTCCAGTCGCTCAGGCTGTATCGACAGGTTTATTTGATAAACCTGTCGTACTGCGCACTCATGGAGGACGTGGACGAGCGATTGAATGTGGTCAGCTTAAAATTGATGTGGCGTTTATCGCAGCGCCAGCAGCTGATGAATACGGTAATTTAAATGGTGTAGAAGGTCCGGCTGCATGCGGTTCACTCGGTTATGCTTTTCCTGATGCTCAGTATGCAGATTATGTAGTAGCTGTGACGGATTATATAGGTGAATACCCTCTATCGCCTATATCCATACCTCAGACGAGGGTAGATTATGTAGTAAAGGTAGAATGTGTAGGGGACCCTAAAGGCATTGTTTCAGGTACAACTCGTATTACCAAAGATCCAGTGGGACTTAAAATTGCTGAAACGGCAGCAAAAGTAATTCAAGCTACTGGACTTATAAAAAATGGTTTTGCATTTCAAACAGGAGCAGGTGGTGCTTCCTTAGCAACGGCTGCTTTTGTCCGAAAAATGATGGAGAAAGACAAGGTTGTGGGGAGTTTTGCATTAGGCGGCATTACTGGATATATGGTGGATATGCTGGAAAGCGGTTTGTTTAAGAGATTGATGGATGTCCAGGGGTTTGACTTAGAAGCGATTCGTTCTTTATCTACCAATCCAAATCACTTAGAAATTGGTGCTGATTTTTATGCAAGTCCATTTAATGCCGGATGCGCCGTTAATCAGCTAGATGTGGTCATTCTAGGGGCTACAGAAATGGACACTGACTTTAATGTGAATGTAGTTACGGGTTCTGATGGTGTTATTATGGGTGGTTCAGGCGGTCATGCGGATGCAGCGGCAGGTGCGAAAGTTACGATCATTGTAGCCAATTTATTACGTGGACGTTTGCCCATTATTGTGGATAAAGTACTTACGGCCACGACTCCAGGTGAAACGATTGATGTTCTTGTTACAGAAAGAGGTGTGGCAGTAAATCCTCTTAGAGCCGATTTAAAAGAAAAATTCCTGGCAGCAGGATTGCCGGTTAAAGATATACAAGAATTAAAACAATTGGCAGAGAAAATAGCCGGAGCCCCTAAAGCAGTAAAGACAGGCGAAAAGATAGTTGCAGTAGTAGAATATCGTGATGGTACGATTATCGATGTTGTGCGCCAAGTGGAGGGCTAGTGATGTTGTGGGGCACTATGGAAGAGCGGGTAATCAATCTTAATAATGCTAGACAGGTTAGTGCCGTGAGAGAGTTTCTCTCTAGATTTTCCTTAACTTTTACTGAACAAGTAGACTATACCATTGCCTTATATAAAGAAGATTCTATTGTAGCGACAGGTTCGTTTTCTGGAGAAGTATTGCGTAACATTGCTATTGATGAGTCGCTGCAGGGGGAAGGTCTGACGTCAGCAGTCGTCAGCCATTTAATGCAGGAAGCAGGACGGCGGGGAATCTATCATTATTTTATTTTCACCAAGCCTGACAAGGCGCATTTATTTAGTGCATTAGGATTTAAAGAAGTTGGGCGGGCAGATCCATATGCAGTACTTTTAGAAGCTGGTATCGGGTCGATTGATTCGTATTGTAAGGCGATGGCTGCTTTGACAGCCCATCTGCCTTCGGGAAAAAGAGCTGGCTTAGTAGTAAACTGCAATCCTTTTACTTTGGGACATCAGGCGGTAATTGCCAAAGCAGCTAAAGAAAATGCAGCTGTGGTGGTATTGGTAGTCAGTGAAGAGGGATCTGTATTCCCTTTTGACATCCGCTTTTCTCTGGTTAAGCAGGGATTAGCTGACTATGATAACGTAGTCGTGCTGCCAGGAGGTAAATATATTGTGTCGGCTGCTACGTTTCCTGGCTATTTTACCAAGGGAGACGAAACGGTAACAGCTCAGACAAGGCTGGATGCTACTATTTTTGCTAAGCATATTGCACCTGCCATGGGAATTACTTGTCGGTATATGGGGGATGAACCTTATTGCTTAGTGACAAAGGCTTATAACCAAGCGATGCTCGATATTTTACCACAGCATCGGATTGATGTGCTGGAAATGCCAAGGATTTCTGTTCAAGGAAATGCTGTGAGTGCCTCTAGGGTTCGAGAACTCTTAAGGCAGGAAGGATGGGAGGAGATTCGTACTTTAGTACCGGATACGACCTATCAATTCCTTCGCTCTCCTGCAGCAATTCCTATTATAGAAAAAATACAAAGTAGTATATCGAGACATTAAAGTATATATTGAAATAAATAAGATAGTCTGTCAGGAATGAATATAGAGATTTGATTGGTATTATATAATGCCGTTTATCCCTATATTCTATTTCTGACGACTAACATGTGTATATATAAACACCTTTTAATGCATGATAGATATGTATTTTTTCTTATTTGCAAAATAGAAAGAATTTTGCAATAAATCAAAAGAATAATGTATACAAAATACAATTGCCATGTTATAATCAAGTAAAAGAATAGTGGAGGTGCTGTTTTGTGCGCATTGAGCATGATTTTCTAGGAGAAATACAAATACAAGATGAAGTTTACTATGGAGTACAAACGACTAGAGCCTTAGAAAATTTTATTATTACTGGTCATAGAATGAATACTGATTTTATTGCATCTTTTGGTATTGTAAAAGCCGCAGCAGCCAAAGCTAACATGAGAACTGGCCGTATGCCAATCAAAATTGGCAATGCAATTGTGCAAGCAGCGCAAGAGATCATTGAGGGAAAGCTGCATGATCAATTTATAGTGGATTGCATCCAAGGTGGAGCAGGAACTTCCATGAATATGAATGCTAATGAAGTCATAGCGAATCGAGCACTTGAAATCTTAGGTGAGGCAAAGGGAAATTACGCGCTTATTTCACCTAATAATCATGTAAATATGGCGCAATCTACTAACGATGTTATGCCAACAGCTATGCGTATTTGTACCATTACAAAGGCCAAAAAGCTGATTGCTGCATTAGAAGATATGGCAGCTACTTTTACTGTTAAGGGAGATAACTTTAATCATATCTTGAAAATGGGACGTACCCATTTGCAAGATGCCGTACCTATTACATTAGGACAAGAGTTTTATGCATATGCAGAGGCCACAAAACGGGCAATCAAACGCATTAGAGAAAATGTTAGGAATATGCATTTTGTGAATATGGGTGCCACAGCAGTTGGTACTGGTTTAAATGCTGAGCCAGAATATATTGCCTTTGTTGTAGAAGAACTTTCTCGCTTAACAGGTGAAGAAATTCATTCAGCCGATAATTTAGTAGATGCTACCCAAAATACAGATCAAATTGCTGAATTTTCCAGTGCCCTCAAAGTTACGGCTTTGGCTTTCTGTAAAATTGCCAGCGATTTAAGACTCATGTCATCGGGGCCTCGCTGCGGTTTGGGAGAACTTTCTCTTCCTGCAAGGCAGCCGGGGTCATCGATTATGCCTGGCAAAGTAAATCCTGTCATACCCGAAGTTGTGAATCAAGTGGCGTATCAAGTGATTGGTAATGACTTGGTTATTAGTTTAGCTGTAGAAAATGGGCAGTTTGAGTTAAATGTTATGGAGCCAGTCATGGCATATAATCTCTTTAATTCTTTAACGATTTTAACGAATGTAGTAAATACATTAAATCATAAATGCGTGAAAGATATTGAAGCTAATGAAGAGCGCTGTCGTGAGATGATTGATAAGAGTGTGGGAATAGTGACTGCGCTGTTACCTCATATTGGATATGAGCAATCTTCTGCAATTGCAAAAGAGGCTTTAAAAACAGGAGCATCTGTTAAAGAACTAGTTATTTCTAAAGGCTTATTAACAGCTGCTCAACTAGAAATTATTTTATCACCAAGTGAAATGACACAACCTGGTATCGCTGGAAAACAATTCTTAAAATAAATGAAATGAATATGGTGAATTTACGGTCAAGAAGTGCATTTTTAGTGTATTTTTTGACCGTAACTCTTATGCGAAGGCTATGTATAGAGTTGCGTTACTATAAAAAAAAGTTATATAACGCAAATATTCTATAAAATTTATATTATTGTGATAGAGTGAGTGGTTTACCTGAAAAGTTTGTGATATAATACACTTGAATATTAGAATAGGGGGATGAGCATGCGTACAATTGAGGTAGAGCAAATTACTCAGGCGATAGCAAAAATGTGCATGGATGCTTGCTATTATTTGTCCGAGGACGTGTATGACGCTTTAGTGTCAGCTGGAAGAAAAGAAGAATCGGCTTTAGGTAAAGAAATTATTGGAAAGCTGGTAGAAAACGCCAATATTTCTAGAAATGAACAAAGACCTATTTGTCAAGATACTGGTATGACAGTAGTGTTTATGGAAGTAGGACAAGATGTTCATTTGGTGGGTGGCAGTTTGGAAGAGGCAGTAAATGCCGGTGTTGCTAAAGGTTACACAGAAGGCTATTTGCGTAAATCCGTAGTGGCAGAGCCTTTGTTTAATCGTAAAAATACTACAAACAATACCCCTGCGATTTTACATACTAGCATTGTGCCTGGTGACAAAGTTAAAATTAAACTAGCACCTAAAGGTTTTGGCAGCGAAAATAAAAGTGCCTTAAAAATGCTTGTACCTGCTGATGGTGTTGAAGGTTTGAAAAAAGTTGTTCTTGATACGGTAAAAACAGCGGGACCTAACGCCTGTCCTCCGATGGTCATTGGTGTAGGTGTAGGTGGTACCATGGAAAAGGCTACAATACTCGCTAAAAAGGCTCTTTTACGTTCTGTCAACAAACGCAATGATCATCCTGAATATGCAAAATTGGAAGAAGAATTATTAGAGATGGTTAACAAAACAGGTGTAGGTCCTCAAGGATTAGGTGGGGTAACAACTGCTTTAGCAGTAAATGTTGAATATTTTGCTACCCATATTGCGGGTTTACCAGTTGCTGTTAATATTAATTGCCATGCCACACGGCATGCTGAAGTTGAACTTTAGGAGGTGTAGAGAAGATGGCAGAAGTAAAACGTATTACCACTCCATTAACAAAAGAAATGGCTCGTTCCTTAAAAGCTGGTGATAGTGTGTTAATTACTGGAACGATCTTTAGTGCTCGTGATGCAGCTCATAAGGTAATGACAGAAGCTCTTGATCGAGGCGAAAAATTACCTGTAGATTTTACAAATCAAATCGTATACTATTTGGGGCCTACGCCGGCAAAACCAGGAGATCCTATTGGTTCAGCTGGTCCGACCACTGCTGGACGTATGGATAAGTATACACCACAAATGATTGAACAAGGTCTTAGTGGTATGATTGGTAAAGGATATCGCTCTCCAGAAGTAGTGGAAGCTATGAAAAAAAATAGTACCGTGTTCATGGTAGCCATTGGCGGTGCAGCAGCTTTGATTGCAAAAACCATTAAAGCCTATGAGGTGTTAGCATATCCTGAATTGGGCGCAGAAGCATTGGCTAAGCTTACAGTAGAAGATTTTCCTGCAATTGTAGCGATTGACTGTAATGGCAATAACTATTACGAAGAAGGTCAAAAGCCCTATCGTAAAATATAATCGTCAATTAGGTAATAGAGCGATCTTGAGTCGGACAAGCTAAGAGAGCTGAAAAGTATTTAAAATGGAAAGGGCCAAGTTGCGCAGGATTTACTACTGATGAAGGAGAGGCCTAGGGTTACTTGGTCCATAGGATAAAACTTTTTTGCTTAGTAAAAAGACATTTGCGAATAAATTCACATTTATGTAAATTTATTAAAGGAAAAAGTGACGCAGTGTCGAAGTAGCTTTATTTGTACAGTGTGTTGGTATGTATTTTATACCAACTATGTAAATATTACAGGAGGTAAAAGCATGAAGAATTTTGATTTTTGGATTCGTCGTATTCATTCTCTATCTGGTGTTATAGCATTGGGTGCATTTTTATTGGAGCATATATTTACTGTATCAACAGTAATGGGGGGCCCTGCGAATTTTGATAAATCCGTAGCGGCACTTGCAGCTATGCCTTTTTTGGTTCCAATTGAAATCATCGCAATCGGATTGCCAATTGCTTTTCATGGTATTTTAGGTGTAGTGTATGCTTTGAAAGCTAAAAATAACCCGCTTCGTTATGGTTACTGGAATAATTGGATGTTCTACTTACAACGCATTACTGCTTATATTGCCTTTGTTTTCATTATCTGGCATGTATGGACATTGCGTATTGTTGGTAAAGCAATGGGCGGTCATCTGATTGGTTATGACTTTATGCATAAAGTATTGTCTGATCCTTTGACTTTCGGATTTTATGTGATTGGTCTATTATCTTCCGTTTTCCATTTTACCAATGGTTTGTTTGGTTTCTCAATTACTTGGGGAATTGTATCAGGACCTCGTGGACAACGTATTGTAAGTGTAGCAACTTTGGCATTATTTGTACTCATCTCTAGTGTAGGACTTACAGCTCTTACACATTTTGTGAAATAATTTAAAGTAAGGAGAGAGCTTAGTGAAAAAGAAAATTATAGTTGTTGGCGGCGGTTTATCCGGCCTCATGGCAACACTTAAAATTTGTGAAGCTGGTGGAGAAGTAGAATTATTCTCGTATTGCCCGGTAAAACGTTCTCATTCCCTTTGTGCACAAGGCGGTATGAATGCTTGTATGGATACAAAGGGTGAAAATGATAGTGTCCATGAACATTTTGATGATACTGTTTATGGTGGTGACTTCCTTGCCGACCAGACTGCAATAAAAGGCATGTGTGAAGCAGCTCCAAAATTAATTAAAATGTTCGATCGTATGGGTGTTACATTTACTCGTACACCAGAAGGTTTACTTGACCTTCGTAATTTTGGTGGTCAGAAAAATAAACGTACTTTGTTTTCTGGTTCCACAACAGGTCAGCAACTTCTTTATGCACTTGACGAACAAGTTCGTGCATGGGAAGTAAAAGGTGCTGTTAAGAAATATGAATTCTGGGAATTCATTAAAATTATTAAAAATAAAGAAAGCGTTTGCCGCGGTATCGTAGCACAAGACATGAATTCTATGGAAATCAAGGCTTTCCGTGCTGATACGGTTATCCTTGCAACAGGCGGTCCTGGTATGGTATTTGGTAGATGCACTGCTTCGACAATCTGTAATGGTTCAGCAGTATCTGCTGTATATCAGCAAGGCGCTCTTATTGGTAACCCTGAATTTATTCAGATTCATCCAACAGCTATTCCTGGTTCAGATAAAAACCGTTTGATGTCTGAAGCTTGTCGTGGTGAAGGTGGACGTGTTTGGGTATATAAAGATGGTAAGCCATGGTACTTCTTAGAAGAAATGTACCCTGCATATGGTAACCTTGTACCTCGTGACGTAGCATCTCGTGCTATTTACGATGTATGCGTAAATCAAAAACTTGGTATTAATGGTGAAAACAAAGTATATCTTGATCTTTCTCATATTCCAGCAGATTACCTTGAACGTAAATTAGGCGGTATTTTGGAAATATATTCGGAATTCGTTGGCGATGACCCACGTAAAGTTCCAATGCAAATTTATCCATCCGTTCATTATTCCATGGGTGGTATCTGGGTAGATGCAAAACATAACACAAACATTCCTGGTCTTATGGCATCTGGTGAATGTGACTATCAATATCACGGTGCAAACCGTCTTGGTGCAAACTCACTTCTTTCCGCTGCTTATTCTGGTACTGTTTCCGGTCCGGAAGCTATGCGCTGGGCTAAAGAAGGAGAAAGAGGTTCAGAACTTACTGATGAAGAGTTAGCAAAAGCAGCAAAAGAATGTCGTGAAGAGTATGAAGCTATCTTAAAAATGGATGGATCGGAAAATGCGCATGAACTTCACCATGAACTTGGTGAGGTAATGAACAAATACGTTACCATTGAACGTGTAAACAAAGACCTTGATTATTGTTTCGATGAAGTAAAGAAAATTCTTAAACGTTGGGATAATATCGGTATAGGCGATAAATCAAACTGGGCAAACCAGGAAGGTATGTTCGCAAGACAGCTTCGCAATATGATTATTTATGCTTTAGTTGTAACAAGAGCAGCACGTATGCGTGATGAAAGCCGTGGGGCTCACTATAAACGCGAGTTTCCAACCCGTGATGACGAACGCTTTATGAAAGTAACAGTCGCTGAGTATGACCAGGCAACAGAAGAGCCTAAGATCAGTTATGCTGATTTTGATCATTCATTGGTTAAACCCCGTCCTCGTAACTATGCTGTTGCTAAGAAAGAGTAAGAAGGAGGTAAATAATAATGGCAGAAACAAAAAAAGTACATTTCATCATAGAAAGACAAGATGGTCCTAATTCCCAGCCCTATACAGAAGAGTTTGAAGTTGACTATCGTCCTGCGCTTAATGTCGTTGCATCTCTTATGGAAATTCAAAAGAACCCTGTAACAAAAGACGGCAAAAAGACAACTGCTGTTGTTTGGGAATGTAACTGTCTGGAAAAAGTTTGTGGTGCTTGCATGATGGTTATCAATGGTAAAGCACAACAGGCTTGTGCTGCTCTAATTGATCATCTAGAACAACCAATTCGTTTAAGTGCTTCTAGAACCTTCCCTGTTGTCCGTGACCTTATGATTGACCGTTCGGTAATGTTTGAAAGTTTAAAACGCATACATGGATGGGTAGATGTAGATGGAACCTGGGAAGTTCATAATGATGCTCCGCGTCAGAATCCAAAAACTGCAACTACAGCTTATGAAATTTCTCGCTGCATGACTTGCGGTTGTTGCATGGATGCTTGTCCAAATGTAAATCGGGGCTCCGAGTTCATTGGGCCTGCTCCTATTGCACAAGCACATCTCTTTAATCTGCACCCCATTGGTGAATATCAGAAAGAAGAGCGCTTGGATGCATTGATGGAAAAGGGTGGATTGGCAAGTTGCGGCAATAGCCAAAACTGCGTACAAGCATGCCCTAAAGATATTAAGCTGACTGAGTATATTGCGAAACTAAATCGTGATACGAATAAGCAAGCACTTAAGAGCTTGTTTAATAAGTAAGCTAGAGGCCATTAGCAAGTTCTCATGTATCCGCAAAAGTAAGTAATTTACCACCGGGATATATGCAGATTTTTAGAAAATATTATTGACATAATAATTAAATTATGTTATTATATTATTTGTGAGTTGGCTGTAGCCGAGAATAATGCTCGGCTACAGTTGATTTATGAGTAGACATAAAAATACTTTCAAAAAAAAGTATTTGACAATCTCGTTGGAATATATTATAATAGATAATGTGATTAACGGGGCGTGGCTCAGCTTGGTAGAGCACCTGGCTTGGGACCAGGGGGTCGCAGGTTCGAATCCTGCCGCTCCGACCATCAAAATTAGTATCCAATTTATGTGCGGGTGTAGCTCAATGGTAGAGCGCTAGCCTTCCAAGCTAGTTACGAGGGTTCGATTCCCTTCACCCGCTCCATTTATTTCAAAAAAATATGTGCTTGTAGCTCAGCTGGATAGAGCAACGGCCTTCTAAGCCGTGGGTCGCACGTTCGAATCGTGCCAGGCACACCATTAAGAAGTTGAAAGTTTGCATACTGTGCAAGCTTTTTTTTATTGTCTAAAAGTGCAATACAACACCTCGAAGATGCAGCGTTAGAATTTAAATTTAATTAGACTTCTATATTGGAAGGTCATATTTCTTTTATGTAGTGGTCATAATAACTATATCTGTAAATGGAAGTTTGATAATGACATTAACAGCTTTTTGATGCTTGTAAGTAAGTTGCTTTTACAGCCTGGTACAGATTAATAGCGAGCAAGGAGGGAATGCTAGTGGATAACAAAATTAACAGATATAAAAACAACGATAAAGTATCTTTTGAGAAGCGAACATTATTTGGAAGCTCTTTAGTGAAAGGAGTTATTGTTAGTTATCGATTCCTGAATTACAACTGGATATATTTAGTAGAATGCGGCAATGATAAAAAATTGATTGTTGTTCCAGAAGATGAACTCTGGTTATTAGAAGAGGGTAGTGGAGAATCATATTAGCAAAGCTAAAAAAACTTAATTTCCTAGTAAATAATGCTGAAGAAAAAAGGACTTAATGAGCAGCAATGAATGCTCGTTGCTGTAATTCGCAATTGCTCTATTCTGTTCTATTGATTTTATTTTAAATATTCTATATAATGTTAGTACATTTATAAACGCTATTTGGAAGAGATGTATATTAAATTTTATATTATATCCTTGGATATCTTTAGATCGTAGTAATCTATATAGATAAAGAAAGGAAGGTGGAGTCTGTATAGAAGGCTCTGCCTTTTTGTTTAAACGAAAGCATAGTAAAGACAGTGGCATGTCTATTGTACAAGGCTTTTTGGGCGGAAAGATATTATATCGAAACATTAGGAGGTACTATTATGAGAATACTAGGGTCCATTTTCGTATTGCTGGCATTGGTATGCAATCAGGCTTTTGCCATATCTCTTATTAATAGAGATGAAATTAAAGCAGCACAGCATTATGGGGAGAAGCATGCTCATATGGAATGGGAAGAGTTCTTATTGCCATGGATTTCTTATGAAGAAAAAACGCCAAGGCTTAATGAATTTTCCGAAAAGGCGTATTTATATACAAAGTTTTTATTAATTGCCACTGATGCGAGAGAGAAACGTTTGAAAGGAGTAAGCCCTCAGTTAGAGGACAGTGAAGATATCTTAACAAATTATAATGGTTATCTGACCTTTAGCGTGACTTTGTATGGTTCTCAGGAGAAGTTTGGTCAGAACGCTATTGTTACTTTAAAGCAAGGTGATGCCTCCATAAAAGCATATCAGGTTGTTATACCTCCTTTAGCAGAAAAGATGGCAAAAAGTACTGAAAAACCTACATATAGATTACAATGCTATGTATATTTTTTAGAAAAAAATATAGTCTATGATAAACCTGTTATATTATCAATTTCTACAAAGGATAAACAGAAGCATAATTTTTATTTTGATTTTGCGCAGGTGAGATAAAAAACTGAAAATGTAAGAAACTATAAATAGATGTATTCATGATTCAATTATTGCGGGGCGCGTAATGATGTACTAGCGGAGGGAAGAATATGGATGATACTACAATTCTGGAAGTTCATTTGGATAAAATTATATATAATACTTCTCAAGTCGTAGAAAGATGTCATCGTTTGGGAATCTCAGTATTGGGAGTAACTAAAGGGTTTAGCGCTATGCACCAGATTGTATCAGCTATGGTGGAAGGAGGCGTTGATGGCTTAGCGGATGCTAGGCTTGAGAATATCATAGAACTTCGCAAACGAAATTTTAACCAGGAAATAACCTTATTGAGGCTTCCACGGTTAAGTAATATTGAAACGATTATTCGATACGCCGATACGAGTATTAATTCGGAAATGACAGTAATCCAGGCTCTATCGGAAACTGCCGAAAGTTTAGGAAAAAGACATAATATAATTTTAATGGTAGATGTAGGGGATCTTCGGGAAGGATTAATGATTGATCAAGTTCTTGATGCTGTGATGCAAATTTCTAGTTTGAAAGGAGTACGTTTATTAGGCTTGGGGACCAATATGGGATGTTTTGGTGGAATCTTACCCAGTCCAGAAAATCTAGGGGTATTAGTTACATTAGTAAATGTGATAGAGAAAAAGGTAGGAATCAAGTTAGAAGTAATTTCAGGAGGTGGAACTTCCAGTTTATCTTTGGTAGAGAAGAATAATGTTCCGGTGGGAATTAATCAATTGCGTATTGGTGAGGGTATTTTATTAGGTACGGATACAACTCATAATCGCAAAATACCTTGGTTGCTGCAGGATGCCTTTCTGCTTAGAGCTGAGGTGATTGAGGTAAAATGTAAGCCTTCTGTTCCGACTGGGGATATTGGTAGAGATGCATTTGGGAATATACCTCAATTCATCGATAAAGGAGTACGGAATCGAGCGATTTTAGCTTTAGGCAAACAAGATGTGGATGTAGAAGGGATTGTTCCAGTCAAGGAAAGTATAAAAATTATGGGGGCAAGTAGTGACCATTTAATTCTTGATATTACAGATTGTGAGGAGCAAATAAAGGTAGGAGATGATGTTGAGTTCTCCTTATCTTATTCTGGATTGCTTTCAGTGAGTGATTCTAGTTATGTTACGAAAAAATTTAAAAGGGGGATATTATGATTGAGTTGGTGCAAAATGTTGAACCGGCTTTGATAAATCGACTAGTAGAGCTAGAAATAAGCGCCTTTGGTGACGGTGGATTAAATAAATGGCATTTGGTTCCATTCATCAGGCATGGGCGTGTTTTTATTATTCGCAAGGATCGAGAGATTGTTGGCTTGATCCAATACATGTTAGATTGGGGGCGCCCTCAAAAAGCATATATGGTTGGCGTATCCACGGATAAAAATTGTCGGGGGCAAGGGCTGGGAACCAGACTTCTACAAGAGAGTTTTAAAAGCTTGCATCAAGAAAATATTACAGAAATTGAATTAACAGTAGATCCGAATAACGTTGCAGCAGTCGCAATATATGAAAAAAAACTTGGATTTCAGATTATAGAACGTAGAGAGAATGAATATGGGACGGGGGAGAATCGGTTAGTAATGAAACTAACACTTGCAGATTTTATGGATAAAAATATAAAATAAAAACTGTTGACATAATTGGTTAAAACCATTATACTATTTAAGTAAGGCAATTACACAATGACTCCGTAGCCCAGCTGGATAGAGCGTTTGACTACGAATCAAAAGGCCGCAGGTTCGAATCCTGCCGGGGTCACCATAGCTATTTCAAAGGTTTTACGACTTTTCGTAAGGCCTTTTTCGTTTTTATAGCAGTTTGACAACAACGCGGCCGAACTGCCTTCCTAAACTCGCGTTCGCATCCGGACTTACGGGGGAATGGAAAACAAAGCACGAGCCTCAAGGAACGGGGCAACCAACCGCTGTCAATGGGTTCTATATGCCTAGTAGGATTTTAAGAACTTTTTGGCTTACATTTGCGACAAGATATTCCCGCGGAGGCTGCCAGTTCCGGCCTTGATGTAAAACTGTTTGCACAGCCCGTAAGATTGCCGCGGGGTCACAGCCGGCAAGCAGATTGCTGCCAGCTTCCAAGGTTTCCGGTCGTTCGGTCACATCCCGCAGCGTCACATTCGGTGTTTTATAAAGACAGCACTCCTCCTGAACTGTGCCGCTATCGCTCAACACACAGTAGGCGTTTTGCTCCAACAATACGAAATCAAACAGACCTAATGGTTCCACGATCTGGATGCCTGTTCCTATAAAGGTCCTTTTCTGTTTTACCAGCTGGGAGCGGGTGCGGGGATGCAGAGTGCAAATCAGCGGCAGCCCATATTCCGCATAGAGTCTATGCAGGGCTGTGATGAATTTCTCTAGACGATCCCCATCGTCGACATTTTCCGTCCGGTGCAGGGTTACGAGAAAATAACCTTGGGCGGCAACACCCATCGCCTGAAGCACCTGGCTTTGTAAAATATTGTCTGCGTAATGGCTGAGAACCTCCCCAATGGGATTGCCCGTAACATAAATACGATTGCCGTCGATGCCTTCCCGCAGCAAATTAGCCCGGCTTCGTTCCGTGTAAGGCAATAGAATATCGCTGCAATGATCGACAATCCGGCGGTTGATTTCTTCCGGTACCCGGTCATCATAACAACGGTTGCCTGCCTCCATGTGGTAAACCGGAATGCGCAGCCGTTTGGCGACCAGCGCCGCTAAGGCGCTGTTGGTATCTCCCAGTATCAGTAGGCGATCGGGTCTTTCCTTTAACATTACCTGTTCACAACCGCGGAGTATCTCGCCTATTTGGCCCATCGCGGTCTGCGCTTGACAGTCCAGCAGATAATCCGGAGGACGCAGCTTTAGTTCAGTGAAAAATATATCACTCAAGGTCCGGTCAAAATTTTGGCCGGTATGCACAAGAATATGCTCACAAAGGTCGTCCAGGAGAGGAATAATCCGGCTTAAGCGAATAATTTCCGGACGTGTACCCAAAATGGTCATAATCTTCATCACAGCAACCCCCTTCTTTTTTCAAATGTCTATGATCTAAGATTAAAATTTAACCTGGGAGGTAATTAAAACTATGGATTACGAAATAGTTTTAATATCAAACAGACCTCACCTTAGTCAGGGAGCGCAATCATGTTTAGCGGGCTTGAATAGCAGGATATTTGATGACACAAGTTAAACCTCTTTTCATTAAATTTTGAGGGGGGAAGGGTCAATGAACCCTTCCCCTTTATTGCTTTTGGATAAATTTTACTTTTCCCGCCAGGATAATTGTGCCTGCCGTTTGCGGCAAATTGTTAAACCAGGAGCAACGGGAATCGTCATTAATTCATAGGCGCGGGTGTCCTGTGCCAAGATTTCTATCGCCTGACAAGCGGTTCCGCACCAATTGGGGTCCATCATAGCCTCGTCTTTCGGATGGGTATCGTGCAGCAAAATGAGACCGTGGGGAGCCACAAAAGGGAAAAAATTCAGAAAGTCCTGCAACACCGCCGCCTGCGAATGATCGGCATCGATGAATAGCATATCAATCTGCAGAGGCTTTACCGCTAATTCCCTGGCAAAGTCCTGTGTTGTCCCCTTAAAAAAGCGAGTTTTTGAAGATTGTTGCATGGCTTGCCCGGCTTCTGTGCTGATATCCACGCCAACTAATTGCTCCGCAAAAGGGATAATGCGGTTAAAAAGATAACACCGGTATAACCCAAGCTCCACGTAGACCTTAGGCTGTATGACACCGGCCAAATGAACAATAAAGTCTTCATGCCAGTTTAATTTCACGAATTTTTCAGCCTCCTTGACTTGCTCATATTTTATAATGCCCCATTCTCGGCCTTCATTTCTAACGATTTGACCAATACGGGAAAAATAGAGGTTTTTGTTATATTCCCATTCGGGCGGACCACCATTCACATAATAGCCGTCTGGCCGGGGGTGGTACAAGTGCACCGTGGACGCATCGGTCTGACAATAATTGCAGCCGTTGCTTAATAAGCGTTGGATAAAATCATTGTCATCATAGGCCATGCCTACAAAGTCCTCATCGTATCCCCCAATCGTAAAATACTGGCTGCGATGTAAGGCCATTAAGAATGGCAGCTTGACATTTAAGTCAATGCATTTGTCATAGATATCAGGGTCAGAGGTTCCATCATTGTTATTTATATATTCCAGAAAAGCTCCATCACGGTCATCTTTGCCCACTGGAATACCCAGTAATTTGGGATTATCTAAGATGGGCGGCACAAGTTTGGCGATGGTATCATTGTTATGAAACATTTCCGCGCAGCCGATGATCAAAATATCCCCGGAAGAATGCTTTACGCCAATATTCATCGCAAAACCGGGTACCCGCCACACCATCTTGCCGTTTAGATTTCTGTGCCCGGTAAATACATACTTCAAATTAAGTTTTTCCTTAAACTCGTTACAAACCTCTTCGGTCTCATCCTGTAAACCATCGTTAACCACAATGACTTCAAAATCAAAGGGTATGGTCTGGCGGGTTAAGGAGCATAAACCCCATCTTAACAAGTGCACTCTTTGAAATGTAGTCATAATTATGGATATTTTAGGCCGGGTTATTTTCCTTTTGCGGTTTTGTTCGGCCATCCTGCGTTCCTGAAAGACCGCGGTCAGCAACCGGTGCCATTTTTCCATGGCATCGGGTGTATCGGGAATTACGTCAAAATCATACTCCGCATAGGAATGCGCGGTTTGCAAGGAGTTGGTCACAAGTTTGCTTGCTTGCTGCAAAGTCGCCTCCTGTTGGTCGGTTGCTGCACCCGCTGACCGGAGATCATCCTGCAAAAAAGCGATGGTATAGCGATTGGGATCAATGATATCCATATGCGTGGCGTTTTGAATAATGACTTCCACTTCCGGATAATGTTCCTCCAGATAGCTTTTGGAATGGGCGGCATAATTGTCCTGGATGCCAGCCAGAGGTGCGTCAAGACCAACAGAAGAAGGCAAGGCCTTCAGCAGGGCACCTCCAAAGTCTTGTGCTGCTATTGATCCCATGACAAGGGCAACTTTTACTTGGCTTGGTGTAGTTTCCAAGGTTTCCAGACTACCCAATTCGCCCCACTGGAAATGATAAACAATGCTGTCAAAGGCTGTTTGATGTTTGATTCCAACGGCCTGGAGTTTCAGCATCAAGACCGTATCGCCGGCGATGCACGCTTCTCCCCGCTGGGCAATGACCGGCTGATAAAGATCGCTGCCCAAAAGCACCTGTCCTTCTGGGTAGCCTCCGACCCGCTGAAAATGCTCCTTACGGATCAAGAGAGGCATAAACAGGCCGCCGTCCGCTATTTTGGCTTCTGCCAATTCACGGGCATACTGTTGAAACTGGCTTTCTTGATAAGACGAATAATCCCGGCCAAAGTTCCTTTCCATACCGTATTGACCACTGGGCAATCTTCCAGATTCCACCAAGCGGGAGACGACGCAGTTTGTTCCGTTATAAGCCTGCCATAGATGATCAAACCAACCTGGAGTAAAGGCCATGTCGGAGTTAATGAAAACGACGAAATCTCCTAGGGCCTTGTCGGCAGCAAAATTATAGGCCCGGTAAACATTATTGACGTACCACTCCTCTTGTTGCTCGGGAGTGTTCGTATAAATATAGTGCGGTATATAGTTATCCCGCAAATGACTAAGCACGGCATCGTTGGCGTCATTGGCGACAAAGAAAAACTCTTTGTCAGTCATGTCCGTATATCTAAAGACCTGCTCATAAACGAAATCCAACCATGCAACACTTTTATAGACTAAACACACGATGGAGAATTTTGGCTTAAACACTTCTTTACGGTATTGTTCTACATAGGCCAGGGCCTCAATGAATTTCAAAGGTTTTGGCGCTTCATCATCTATCCACAAACCTTCCGGGAATAGCTCACAGGGAACCTTTGCCAGCGTCAGGCTTTCTTCACTGATCAAACGGTCAAGCATATCATAGCCGCGTTGTCCGTGAGATCTGTAAACCAGATATTTATAGGCCAAGTGCTGCTGCGAAGCGAATCCGTAATGCAGTACCTGAATGTCTTCCGCCCAGGCCATGTGTTGAATTGTCACAGGATGAGGTTTTTGATGGAGCCCCGGTTTTGGCTCACTAAAGCAAATGCCGGGGACGACCCGCCATAGACGGCAAAACCAGCCCAAGTCAAATAAACTGTCTAAACGTCGCCAGGAATGACTGCGCCACAGATTCAGTTCATGAAAGCACACGCCATCCAGCTGTCGTTCTTCACAGGTTTTACACCAGTTTTGTAGACAATTTGCGGCATTGGCAGTCAAAACTTCGTCTGCATCCAGCCATAAGATGAAATCCGGGTTTAGCTTTAGGGCCTCCTGCAGCAGGAGCTGTTTATGGTTTTGCTCATTAACAAAATCATTATTTGCAGCGCGCAGGACATAGGGGGTTTGCTGCAACATATATTCAAAGCTGCCGTCGGTACTGCCGTCATCATAGACGACTAAATCATCCACTAGGGGTTTTACATACGCTGCAAACCGCTCCAAGTTACCTTTACACATCTCATTATAGATCTGGCAAATACATACGATCTTATATTTTTTCATCGCAAAAATTCTCCATCTGTTTTATCCTCCTGACCAATCAACAAACGGTGTTTTGTCAATAAGGCCAACGTTTCTGCAGAAGTCATGACAAAATCACCGGAGCTATATTCTTTTGATAACGCCTGTAGCCCCGGATCTGTTTTAATCAGTTCGGGAAGCATCGGCTTGATTGCGTAATAATTGCCACGATCATAGGTCCGCCAGGCCTCTTCTTCCGAAACGAGAATTTCATGCACCTTTTCTCCCGGACGAATGCCAGTATATTTTATAGATATATTTCTGTCTCTCATCATGGCTTTGGCCACATCGACAATACGGGCCGCGGGAATTTTCGGTATATATATTTCACCGGGCTGAGCTCCTTCGAGGGCGGCAAAAATGGTATCAACCGCACTTTCCAGGGGCAATAAGAACCTGGTCATTTCCTTGATCGTAATTGTAACAGGGCCGCCATGCTTGATTTGCTCATGGAACAGGGGAATTACAGAACCCCTGGAGGCTAGCACATTGCCATAGCGTACACAAATAAACCTCGTCTGGGGAATGGTCACATTGGCAGCAATAAATAGCCGCTCTTGGAGGGCCTTGGAGATACCCATGGCATTCACCGGCTTGCAGGCTTTATCCGTAGAGACTCCAACCACCGTTTCTATGGAAAGCTTATGTTCACGTATCGCCCGGATGATATTTTCCGCGCCAAGCACATTGGTCAATACCGCTTCATAGGGAAAGTACTCACAAGAAGGCACCTGTTTGAGGGCGGCGGCATTTATGACAATGTCCGCATCCCTTAAAACGGAGCAAACGGAATGATACTCACGGATGTCCCCGATTCTGAACTCAATTAGTCGGGCAAAATTGTCATAAACCACCTCATCGGTAGCTTTGCTTTTGTGTTGGTATTCTATCCGCATAGCGTGCTGTTTCGCTTCATCTCGCGAGAAGATGATAATCTTCCGAGGGGAACCGAGTTCCTTTTGTAAGAGCCGATGAGTTAACACTTTACCCAGTGAACCCGTACCACCGGTAATGACAATCACTTTATTATCGAATAGCGTCATGTTTATTCCCCCTTGACCGTATCTTTTCGTTTGGATTTTTGCGAATAATCGTTATACATGTCACGTACCAGTTCCGGCCAAGTTGGCGGGTTATAGCCCGTGAGGGAGAGAAACGTCGAAGAGTCCAATGATCGATCAAGTCGAATACTGTCCTCCGGTTCAATGGTAATTTTCTTTTCATACTGGACACTGATGAGTTTCAGTAACTCATATTTTGAGATTGGATTGGCGGATAGGTGGTAAAGCCCCGTCAGTTCCGGACGGGGAATGATGTAATCCCTGATAATGCGTGAAAGTTCAATGGTTGGGAAGCCGGAATAAAGGACCTTTCTAAAACCACGCACCTTTTCTTTTTGGCTCAGGAACCATTCGACCAATCCGTAGTTTCCTTTCAATTCATGCCCGATTATAGAAGTGCGTAGGGTAATACAATGCGGGTAAGTTACCTCACCAAGATATTTTGTTCGTCCATAAAGATCATCGGCATTCGAAACATCCTGTTCCGTATAAACTCCTTTTTCTCCATTAAAAACGCAATCCGTACTGATATGAATCATGCGCGTACCAGTCGCGCCGCACAGCAAAGCAATACGGTGCGGAAGTAATGCGTTAACGGTAATTGTTGTGAGTGGATCTTTGGCCTCCGGCACTTGTTTAATGATGCCAATGCAATTCACCAGGATGTCTGGCTTCACTTCGGCAAAAACATTTACAAGACTCTCTATTTGCTGCACATCTACATTACTGCGTACCTTCTTCATCATATCCGGAGGAAGCCAACGCGATAATTCATGCGCAGAGCGGACTGTAGTATAGACATCAAGATTCACAGCCTCGGAAAGAAAGCGAAACAAGGCATGCCCTAGCATCCCCGACCCTCCCAAGATCAGTACCTTTCTCATACTATTTTCACAACCTTTAAGAAAAAGTTCCTACACTTTTTTGTGTGTAGGTGGGCGAATAAACAATATGTTCAGTATTGTTACTCAATCTATTTTATTCAGGGCGTGCCCAGATGTTCTTATACCTTGTTATTTATTAATCGATCAAAAATATTATGCTATCATACGGCAATAGCTATATCTATCTGCAAAAGTTGGTCATTTAGGAATTAAAATATAATTCTGAATTAAAAGACTATTGTTGTTGCTTTCTGTAGTTTTGTTAAAATGTATATGTTATAATAACAAGCAATATTAAAAATTGGTAAAGTGTAGTTTTCTTTATTGTAAAAAGAAGGGAATTTAAGAATTTATTAGAATAGTAGTAAATGGTTATAAAGCTCTCATTATAGAAGAACTATCATTAAATAAGTTGGAAATGTAAAGAGGAGGATCATTTATGTTTGGGGGAAATAGTTTAAGAACAAAATTAGTTATATTTTTTATTTTATTTGCCGTTATTCCTGCGGCTGTTGGTGGAGCAATCAGCATATATAAAAATATAATTACTACTAAGGAGGTAGCGGTAAATAGCAATAATAATACTGCTTCACAGATTGCAAAGCAAATTGAAATTATGTTAGATGACTCAAAAGGGATGACAGAAGGACTGGCAGCTAGCCCTACAGCACGTTCTTTGGATGGCGCTGTTTTACGCGATATGATTATAAATTTTCAACAAAAAAATCCTCAGTTTGAATTGATCTATGTAATGGATGCAAGCGGTATGCAGGTTGCAAGAACAGCTGGTACGTTAGCGAATCGTGCAGATCGGCCTTATTTTAAAGAAGCAATGAAGGGGAGTACGTTTTTCACCGATATTTACATATCTTCTTTTACTAATGCTCCTAGTATAACAATATCTGTGCCAATTAAGAATTCAGCAGGAACAATTCTGGGAGTGTTTGCTGCTGATATTGGTTTACAAAGCCTCTGGGCAATTGCAGATAATGTTAAGGTGGGAAAAAATGGTTATGTTGAAATCGTTGATCACAATGGTGTAGTGATTGCTTATCCAGATCATGAAAAAGTCCTGAAAAAAGAAAGCTTTGCAGCAATTGAATATGTAAAAAAAGTAATAGAAGGTCAAACAGGATCAATAGAAGCTATTTCAAGCCGTGGTGACAAGACGATTAGTGCTTTTACTTCAGTACCTAAATATCAATGGGGAGTCATTGTAAATGAACCGCTAAAAGATGTTTATGATGGGGCTATCACAGCGTCATATATTATTATTGGGATCTTACTAATTTCTCTAGCTTTGGCTGCGGTCACAGCGTTTTATATAGCTCGCAGTATTGTTACTCCGCTGCAGAAAGTAGTTCATTCAGTTGAATTAGTAGCGGGAGGGGATTTATCACACACATTAGTTGCAGACGGAGTTTTGGAAGTGAATCAGTTAGTGCAAGGTGTTAATCAGATGACGGTTGCTTTGCGGAAAATTATTTTGCATGCAGCTTCAGTTGCCGAATCAGTAGCTGCCTCTGCGGAAGAGTTGACGGCATCTGCTACTGAAGTAGGAAGAGCCTCAGAAGAAGTAACAGCCACAATTCAGGATGTAGCTCAAAGTGCTACCACCCAAGTGCGGTTATCTGATGAATCTTCTTCTATTATGATAGAAATGCAAGCGGGTATTGCGGATGCTGTTCAAGCGGCCTGTGAAGTGGCTGGCGTTTCAGAAAGAAGTGAACAGTCAGCTGAAGGTGGCCTTAAGCAAGTGAATCATGCTGTTCAGTTGATGAATAATATTCGTCAAGATGTGGGTGATGCAGCAGAAAAAATAAATATTCTTGGTGAGAAGTCAAGGCAGATTGGACAAATCGTTGAAGTGATTACGAATATTGCAGGACAAACCAATCTGTTGGCGTTAAATGCTGCGATTGAAGCTGCAAGAGCAGGAGAACAAGGACGCGGTTTTGCAGTGGTAGCAGATGAAGTGCGAAAACTGGCTGAACAATCCCAAGAAGCTGCAAAAGAAATTGCTGAGATTATCGGTGCAATCCAAAGTGAGACAGTGCAAGCAGTAGATGCAATGGATAAAGGCAGCAAAGAAGTAGGAGAAGGCGTTAAGGTGGTTTCTGCTTCAAAAGTAGCATTTGAGGAAATTTATGTAGACGTAAAGGAAATGCGAAGGCAAGTAGATAGTATTTTAGCGCTGATGGATTCTCAGTTAACTGGAAGTGGACAAGTTGGTCAATCCATTACTGGCATTGCCGATGCATCGAGAACCAATGCTGCTAGCTCTCAAGAAGTAGCAGCAGCGAGTGAAGAACAAAATGCCTCTGTGCATGAAATCGTAGCAGCTGTTTCTGGTTTAGCAACAATGGCTAGTGAGTTACAAGAAGTAGTGCATAAATTTAAAGTATAAGATTGGTAAGGTACAACGCTGCTATTATGGCTGTGTTGTACCTTTTCGTATCAATCAATTCTCCCTTAGTAAGATATCGTAAGATTAGTTTAATGAAGTTGTTGTAGAAGATATTTAGTGTAAAATTGAGAATTAGAAAGAATAAAAGACTTTGTGTGAAATAATTATATAAAATGTCCAAATATGGAGATTGTATATAATTATAATATTTGGTATACTAATAAAGTTGTTGCGAGGCGATGAAGAAATTAATTGATTGAAAAAAATAACTTTTTAAAAAGTGCTTGACATAACAAGGTGGACATGATACAATAAATCTTGTCGCTAGGGGATGTTGAGAGAAAACATCGCAGATAATATGGTGGCTGTGGTGAAGCGGTCAACACGGCGGATTGTGGTTCCGTTATTCGAGGGTTCGATCCCCTTCAGCCACCCCATTCATTAACTCTAGTAATAACGATATAGGGGTATAGCCAAGTTGGTAAGGCACGGGACTTTGACTCCCGCATCCGTTGGTTCGAGTCCAGCTACCCCTGCCATTATGGTTCACTAGCTCAGTTGGTAGAGCACCTGACTTTTAATCAGGGTGTCCCGCGTTCGAGCCGCGGGTGAGCCACCATTTAACTTAATTATGCGGGAGTGGCGGAATGGCAGACGCACCAGACTTAGGATCTGGCGCCGCAAGGTGTAGGAGTTCAAGTCTCCTCTCCCGCACCACAAGAAATACAAGGCTTTCAGGATTTTACCTGAAGGTCTTTTTTATTGCTATAAAATCGCCTTCCTATCTCCAGTTCACCGTGTAATCTTAAATCAACGCTAGCTCAACAATGAATTGTGTATAATGCAATGTACATTAACGCCAGCGCAAGCAGGAATGGGGCTGTACACAATTCTATTAACATACATGAATGGAAGATTGCATATCATCATATCATAATAAGGATAGGACAAATAATGATTGAGGTGGCAGTGATGGATGTAGTCGAAATATTAAAAGCGCTGGGTGATGGGACTCGGCTGCGAATTTTGCACTTATTGTACAAGGAAACCTTATGTGTCTGTGATTTGGAAGCAGTGCTGAATCTCAGCCAGTCCAATGCTTCGCGTCATCTGATTAAACTCAAACATGCTGGGCTGATTGCCAGTGACAAACAAGCCCAGTGGGTCTATTACAGGGTGGATAAAACCAGCCTGGAGCGGTATCCCTTTGTGCGGGAGTTACTAGCCAAAGAACTGGAACAGCAGCCGCATTGTCAAAAAGACTTTGTGCGGCTCACGAAATACCAAAGGCAGGGCGGCTGTTGTGAGACAAGGGTGAAAATGGAGGACGAATAAATATTGTAACGATTATATGATTGAAATAAAAATGATGCAGTTTTGATCATCACTGCTGTTCAGAAATTAAGGTAGAAAGCAGATGCTATATCTATCCTCTACCATTTGATCGAACAATCAAATTTTGAAAGACTTTATGCTATATTGAATACTTTTGCTATGCTTATTTTGGAACTATCCGTATTATTTATAGGAATCAGTTTTCTGATTAATTTACTTCAAATCTGGATTCCCTATGACAAAATCAATACGTAGGCTTTCTGGGAGAAACCGGATCATGGTACAATAATGAGTTAGTTATTTGAGAAATAGAACCGTATTGGAAAAGGGATATCCTTTTGTAGTACGGTTCTATTGCTTTACATAGTTATATATTATCGCGATTGCAGAACATATTACCGTCGCAAAATGTTTATTATGGTCGCTATCGGCTTGCACGTGCCAGCATAAATTTTGCAGTTAGGTAGTATCTAGCTAAAATTAACACAATGTTAACAAAGGGTGCGTTGACTAGAAAAACAATCGTAAGGTATGATGAAAACATATTCAAGAATTTAAATATGATGTGCTAAGGCAAAAATACGGCAGACGGTTAGAGGTAACAAGACCATAATAAACATAACGAGGAGTGGGCATCATGAAGAAAGCGAAATTGGTGATTATATGTACGCAAAACAGCGCACGCAGCCAAATGGCAGAAGCCTTTTTTAAAAAATATGGTGATGATATGCTGGAGGTTCACAGTGCAGGTTTTGAGCCTAAGGAAGTGAATCCATATGCGGTGCAGGTCATGAAGGAGATTGGCATTGACATTAGCGGCTAGCATTCCAAGAGTATTCGGGAGTTTTTAGGGAAAATGTCATTTGGCTACGTCATTGCTGTTTGTAAAAAGGCTGAAGGCAGGTGTCCCGTGATATTTCCAGGAGCACGACAGTTGATATCCTGGCCCTTTGATGATCCGGCTGCATTCGAGGGAACAGAAGAAGAAACGCGGCAAAAGTTCCGGCAGGTGCGTGATGAAATTGAAGAGAAGGTTAAGGAGTGGTTACAGGAGTACCGTGGTCAGCAGGATCATCTAAAATAAAAATGCCATCAGTAGGCAAACCTGGTGGTTTTATGAGGGGAGTTATTATGAAAATTATTATCATCGGTGGGGTAGCTGCTGGCACTTCCGCAGCAGCCAAAGCAAGAAGAAACAACGAAAATGCTCAAATTACATTATTTGATGCAGACAGTGATGTATCCTATTCAGGATGCGGCTTGCCGTACTTTATTGGAACTGAAGTGGAAGGCCGGGAACAGTTGGTTCCTAGGGATGCCGCATTCTTCAAACAGAAATATAATGTGGATGTGTATACCAGACATCAAGTGTTAGAAATTCAGCCGCAAAGTAAAGTACTTACGGTGCAAAATTTAGTTACGCAAGAAATCTTTCAGGAAAGGTATGATAAACTGGTTGTTGCTACTGGTGCAAAATCCGTTGTGCCTGCTATAGAGGGGGGCAATAAGCCCAATGTATTTTATTTGCGGAATGTAATCAATGCCGAGCGTATCCGTGAACAAGTGCTAACAGCCAATCCCAAATCGGCTGTTATTGTCGGGTCTGGATTTATCGGCCTTGAAATGGCGGAAAACTTAACAGCTAGAGGAATCGCTGTTAGTGTTGTGGAAATGGCAGGGCACGTTATGCCTGCGTTAGATCAGGATATGGCGGTATACATAGCCGATCATCTGGTTGAGAAGGGCGTACAGGTAATCGTCAACGATTCAGTGATTCGCCTGGAAGGAGAACCTTCCGTCAGTAAAGTGATACTAAAAAGCGGCAAAGAAATTGACGCGGATTTTGTGATAATGGCTGTCGGGGTAAGACCCAATGTAGAACTGACTCAAAAGGCAGGTATTAAACTCGGACCAACAGGAGCCATCAAGGTCAATCGGAAGATGCAGACCAATATAGATGATATCTATGCGTGCGGTGACTGCGCAGAAAGTTATTCTTTAATGACCGGCAAACCGTTGTATCGGCCGTTAGGTTCTACTGCCAATAAAATGGGACGAATTACTGGTGATCAGATAACCGGCGGTGATTTGGAGTTCCGGGGAATCTTGGGAACAGGTATATTTAAAATGTTTGATATGGTAGTTGGTCAGACTGGTCTTACGGAAAAGGAAGCAAAAAAAGAAGGCTATGAGGTTGTCGTCTGTCATAATATTAAACCAGACAAGCCCGAATATTATCATGGTAGTGAAATGGTCATTAAGGCGGTTGCCGATAAAAACACTGGCAAGATTTTGGGGGTGCAGATTGTCGGAAGATCTGGCGTCGATAAACGAATTGATGTCTTTGTGACTGCCATTACTTTCGGTGCGAAAGCAGAAGATTTGTTTCACCTGGATTTAGCCTATGCACCACCATTCTCCACAACCAAAGACCCGGTAATGTATACCGGAATGATTTTGGATAATGCCATCAGGCGCGGCAGAGGGCTGATGACTCCGGCTGAGCTACAGGAAAAAATAAAAAATGGCGAAGAAGTGAAGATTATCGATGCTAGAGTGACCAAGCAATACGAAAAAGCCCATGTCGAGGGTGCAGTGAATATCCCACAGGAGAATATTCGTAAAGCACTGGATTCCCTTGATAAAGAAATGGTTACAGTTACTTATTGTAACAAAGGGGTTACTGGGAATGCCGCTCAAAATATTCTGATCAATCATGACTTTAAGAAAGTATATAACTTGTCGGGCGGCTATAAAAATTATAGCAAGAATGGCAAAAAATAAAGCAGTGGTTTAAACATCATATAGTAACGATACAGAAGTAGAAGGAGGGAGCTAATCACTCCCTATCTTCTTTATGACGAAAAAAATAGAAATGAGAAGAGAGGAGGGTATCATCATGGAGGGCGTAGCGTTGATTTTTAAAGCACTGGGGGATGATATTCGCCTGGAAATTGTACGGATGCTGATTGATAAGGAACTTTGCGTATGTGATATCCTAGCGGCTTTCGATAAATCTCAGCCTGCTATTTCACATCATCTAAAAATCTTAAAACAATCCGGCATTATAGTGGATAGCCGCGACGGCAAATGGGTTTATTATCGATTGAATCCCGAAGTATTCAATCAAGTTGAGGTCTTTCTGCAGTTGTGTAAAACGGCAACGAATGAACGGTATAGAACTTGTAGCCCTAATTAAAATGCAATAAGGCATGAAAAATTTTAGTTGTCGATTGCTGCTATGCCACGGGATTGCTCTCTAATGCGAGTAAGTTTAAAAATGAACGCTAAATTATTTATTGACATTCATGAGTAAAATCAAATATACTCATATACGAGAGGAGGTTTTGAAAGAAATACTGGCTAAGGAACTGGAAAGAAATAAGCAATGACAAAAGACTTTGTTAGGCTGATAAAGTTCACAGAGCATGGATGATAGTTAAGAGCCCACTGTCAAAATTGATGGCGAGTGAATTTTTTTGAGTACATGCATAAATTCAATTATATTCATATAATAAAGTGAGAATATTTTTATCTAAAACAAATTTAAAAACTATGAGGAGGTTTATTTCAATGTCTACAGAAAAACGATTGGATTTTTTTGAAAGGTATTTAAGTTTATGGGTGGCACTATGTATTGTGATTGGTATTGGTTTTGGCAAGGTGTTCCCTGGGGTGGTTGATTCACTGAGTAAAATGGAAATCAGTCATGTGAATTTACCTATTGCTATTTTAATCTGGCTGATGATTTATCCCATGATGCTAAAAATTGATTTTTCAGCCATCCTGAAAGTCGGCGACAGACCGAAAGGACTATTCATCACTTTGTTTGTCAATTGGTTAGTAAAACCTTTCAGCATGGCACTGTTAGGCTGGTTCTTTTTTAAATATGTTTTTATTGGTTTGATCGGTGAGCAAATGGCCAATGAATACCTTGCTGGCACTATTATTCTAGCGGCGGCACCTTGTACCGCTATGGTTTTTGTGTGGAGCTATCTGACAGATGGTGATCCAGCTTATACACTGGTCCAGGTGGCCATCAATGATTTGCTCATGCTGGTTTTATTTGCACCGATTGTTATGTTCTTATTAGGGGTTTCCGATATTATCGTTCCTAAAGATGTCTTGTTTATGTCTGTATTGTTGTATATTGTCATTCCGTTAGTAGCGGGTTATATTACCAGACGTGTCTTGATTCCTTCCCGTGGTGAAGAATGGTTTAATGACAAAATATTGACTCCCTTAAAACCAGTAACCATTATTGCCTTGCTGGTAACCTTGGTTATTATCTTTGCTTTCCAAGGAGAAGTCATTACCAATAATTGGTTTAGTATTATTCTGATTGCCATCCCAATTATTATTCAAGTTTACTTTAATTCCTCCTTAGCCTATGGTTTAGCCAGGTATTTTAAAGTGCCACATAATATTGCCTCGCCTGCGGCACTCATCGGGGCTAGCAATTTTTTTGAATTGGCGGTTGCGGTTACTATTTCCTTATTCGGCTTAACGTCAGGTGCGACACTGGCCACTGTTGTCGGCGTATTGGTGGAAGTGCCAGTCATGTTGTCAGTATGCAGCTTCTGCAATCGGACTCAGCACTGGTTTGATTTTGAATCAAAGCCGACAAAAGAAAAAGCCTAGAGACTGTTTCTAATATTGGTAGTCCCACACTGTTTGGCAATATCTGAGGATCGGATGAAACTGGAACCTGCTATTTCAAACGTAGCATTGCTCCTAACGCAATTGGTTTCTCAACGAGAATGTCAAAAATAAACGATGGGGTCTGGCTCTTTATGTGACTGAGAAATGCATATTGGATTATATGGACAAAATTAAAGCCCTAATATATGATTGTCTATGAATATAGACATATACTAGGGATGCTAATACTTTGTTTGATTTGATAGTAAAGGAGGTAGTCACATTGAGTATAACACGAATCGTAAAAGCATTAGGGGATGGAACCAGACTTAGGATTGTGAATTTATTACGAGTTGAAAATTTATGTGTATGCGAGATTGAAGCCATACTCCAAAGTAGTCAGTCTAACGTGTCTAGGCATTTGGCAAAACTTCGCGATGCGGGTATTATTTATAGTGAGAAAAAATCACAGTGGGTATACTATGGCATTAACGTAGATATAATAAAAGAGCATTCCTTTATAAAAACTTTATTAGATGAAGACTTTGCCAAACATCTTCAATATCAACATGATATAGCTACGCTAAAAACGTATCGTGAACAGAACTTTGAATGCGGGCCGCTAGAAATTACAAGTGCATAACAATTGTAATTATTAAATACTATATGAGTATATTTTGATATAGGCATGTATGCTTATCGTAAGTCAATAAATTAAAGGGGCGATAAAAATGAGTAAAATTGAAATTTTTGATCCAGCAATGTGTTGTGCAACAGGAATTTGTGGACCTGGTATAGATCAAGAGCTTTTAAGAGTGGCTACGACTGTGAATACTCTTACTAAGAAGGGCGTTACGATCATTCGCTATGGTCTTTCTAGTGAGCCACAAGCCTTTGTCGATAATAAGAAGGTAAATGAGTATTTGATGAAGGAAGAAGTGGAAGTTTTACCGATTACAATCGTAGATGGAGAAGTGGTTAAGACCAGGAGCTATCCTACAGCGGATGAATTTGCTCAGTGGTCAGGCGTATCGAAAGATGAAATAGCCGCCGCTGCTGCTGAAAAAGAGAATGGCTGTGGTTGTGATGAAGGTGGATGTTGCTAAATAGAAAGCAGGAGGACATTTCATGTATAAATTGTTCAATCCAGATAATATAAAGCTGACAAAGTATTTATTTTTTACCGGCAAAGGTGGGGTCGGAAAAACTTCGACAGCCTGCGCCACTGCAATTACCTTAGCAGATCAAGGTAAAAAGGTTTTATTAGTCAGCACCGATCCAGCATCGAATTTGCAGGATGTTTTCGGTATCAGCCTTACAAGTAAAGGCACTCCCATTCAAGAGGTACCTAATCTTGTGGTAGCTAATCTGAATCCGGAAGAAGCAGCGAAGGCTTATAAAGAATCAGTAATTGCACCTTATAAAGGTAAGCTTCCAGCAAGTGTTTTACAAAACATGGAGGAGCAGCTTTCCGGGTCTTGTACCGTGGAGATTGCAGCCTTTAATGAGTTTTCTAATTTTATTACCGATGAAAAAACACAAATAGAATATGACCATATTCTATTTGATACGGCGCCAACGGGTCATACCTTACGGATGCTGCAACTACCATCTGCATGGAGTAATTTTATTAGCGAAAGTACCCATGGGGCATCTTGTCTGGGGCAATTGTCGGGTCTGGAAAGCAAGAAAGAAGTATATAAGAATGCTGTTAACACCCTTGCTGATGGTAAAATGACAACATTAATTTTAATCTCTAGACCTGAATATTCTCCACTGCAGGAAGCAGAACGAGCCTCTAGAGAACTGAAGGAATTAGGGGTTCATAATCAGCTATTAGTTGTGAATGGTGTCCTGGAATTAGATGTTGAAAATGATGAAATCGCAGATAAGCTATATGCTAAGCAACAAGAGGCATTACGGAATATACCTGAATCTTTACGTGATACTTTGACCTATAAAATTCCATTACGCGCCTATAATATAACAGGAATTAAAAATATCAGAATGCTGTTAAAAGAAGATTATTTAGAAAGTCAAAATTATAAGCTAAATAAAGAAGAATTGCCTAAAGTCAAAGCTTTAATTGAGGACCTTTACGCATCGAAAAAAAGAGTAATCTTCACTATGGGAAAAGGTGGGGTCGGAAAAACTACCTTAGCAGCGGCGATTGCCATCGGCCTTGCTGATAAAGGGGTAAAAGTACATTTAACAACCACCGATCCGGCAGACCATTTGAAATTTGTAGTAGAAGAAGGTCATGGAATTCGGCTAAGTAAGATCGACGAGAAGGAAGAACTACGTAATTACACGAAAGCTGTTTTGGCAAAGGCAAGAGAAACAATGGCAGATGAAGACATTGCATATGTAGAAGAAGATCTTCGCTCTCCCTGCACACAGGAAATCGCCGTATTCCGTGCTTTTGCTGAGATTGTAGATAATGCGGATGATGAGATTGTGGTGATTGATACGGCACCTACCGGTCACACGTTGCTTTTGTTAGATGCTACACAAAGTTATCATAAAGAAATACAAAAATCCCAAGGCGATATACCAGAAGCCGTGAAAAACTTATTGCCGAGATTACGAGATGAAAAAGAAACAGAAGTAGTTATTGTAACCCTCCCAGAGGCTACTCCCGTATATGAAGCAATGCGATTACAAGAAGATCTAAAAAGAGCAGGTATTAATAACAAATGGTGGGTTATTAATTCAAGTTTATTCATGACGAACACCCAAAGTCCATTGTTAAAAACAAAATCCTTAAATGAAATTCCATGGATCAATAAAGTGGATGAAATATCCCACGGAAACTTTGCTGTAATTCCATGGAAAGGCGAAGAAATAAAAGGCGAAAAATTAGTAGACTTAATCAGATAAATGGTAAAGAAACGCTAATGAATTAGATCAAAAGGGGCTGTCTCAAATTTTTATTTTGAGACAGCCCCTTTTATGTAGCTATGGTATCAGGATTGTGTATTATACATACCTTTGCTTTGCATGTATTGGAAGATCCCTTGACCATGTCCTTGTTCTTCTTTTTGTATGTGGTTAAGAGCTTGACGTGCATTAGGATCAGCAAATTCGAAGATCGCCGTATCATAGGCTCCAGAGACAAATTTTTCAGTCATTAACATATCCGTACAGAGAGTACTGTCGCTTTGACTAATAGCTCCCTGAGAGGATGATGAGGTTGTAGTTGGGGTGCTTTGCACGGATTGCTGGTTTTGCTGTGAAGTCATATTGGGAATTTGACCGTTTAGCATTTGGTTGACAGTATTTAGGTGCTGCTGCTCTTGTCCAGCGTAGGAGTTAAACAACTGCTTTAGAGCTGGATCTTGGGCTTGGTTAGCATAAGACTGGTACTTCTCTATACAGATCTGCTCATGCTTTTTTTGATCTTCCAATAAAGATTTTTCCTTTTGGGTTAACTGTAGCGTCATATATATATCACCTCCTGCTACTATTTTGTTTCATAACTTGAATTTTATTCATGATTGTAAAAGAAGGTTAGTTATAAAAAGAACACAGAGAGCACAAAGAATATCGAGAGTAGAATTTTCTGCCGATTTCTTCGTCTGTGGCAATATGTAAGGCTACCACATCATTGCTAATGCTTTTAGCATAACTTAAGAGTTTCAGCTACGACACTGGTGGGGGTAGCGATGAGAGCGAGTAGAAAAAAAAGTTATAAGCGTTTAATTTAAAAGGCACCGGAAGTATCCGGTGCCTTTAGAGTGTATATGCTTATACTTAAGGGTAGAGGGGAAGCTTTGCATAAGAGGTTTTAATCGCGACGAGGCCAGCACTGTTGACGGGGCCAGCACTGTTGACGGGGCCAGCACTGTTGACGGGGCCAGCATTGTTGACGAGGCCAGCATTGCTGACGAGGCCAGCATTGCTGACGAGGCCAGCACTGTTGTTGACGGGGCCAGCACTGTTGTTGACGGGGCCAGCAAGAAGATGACGGACCGCACCCTACAATAACGACTCGTTCATCATCGTCATCGTCATCCCAGTCAGTCATTTCTGGTCGATCCCACTTAGGTCTTTGTTCGCTATTATCATAATAATCATCATCATCGTCATAATACATATTTTTATCCTCCTTTTTAGTCTAACGATACTCGCTATATCGAGGTTACCACTCACCGGTATAAGGATTATAGGAACAGGCAGCAGGAGGGGCCAGCCATGACTTATTGGAATCGTTGCCTTGGGCTAACGGGCGACAATCCGTGCAAGCATAGCGATATTCACAGTCCTTACATTTTTGGATTTGATTTTTGGTCGTATGCCAGCATTGTTGTAGTGGGTGATCCGTAAGTACATCAGCTAATGAATGCGTAAGAATATTGCCGCATACTTGATTTCTTGCAAAGATGCAAGGTATGACATCACCTGTGGAGGTAATCGCAATTTTTCCTGCTAGGCATTGGCAGTAGGTCTGAGAAGCCGTAAAAGAAGCTTCGTCAGTGTAAAAGGGCGGTTTAATAGGCGGCTTGGTAAAAGTAGTTGGAAGTAAATGTTGATCATCTCCTCTGCCGGTGGGGCGAATCACATCGGGATACGCATCGGGCATGCCCAATTCTTCATAAAGCTTAAGAATATTGGGTACTTCGTGTTCGTTGGCTTTCATAATAATAGAAGCAATGCGTAAAGGAATCTTAGCTTCTAATATTTTCTTGATGGCAGTCATGGTTTTCGTAAAGCTATTAGGATGCAAGGTTACGCTGTCATGGACGGAGGCGTTATTAGCATAAATGGTTGTAGCGATATTTACATTATATTGTTTAAAGAAATCGATACAGCTATCATCAACTAATGTAGCGTTTGTAAAGATTTCGATATATTCATAGCCGATTTCATGAGCCTTGATGACTAGGTCACGCCACTTAGGGTACAGTAATGGCTCACCGCCAATAAATTGAATATCAGTAGCTCCTGCTGCTTTTGCCTCTTCTATAAGGGAGAGCCAGCGGTGATGAGGTACGAGATCCAATTCCTTGCGTGAAGGGCCACTTTCTGAGTAACAGTGTAGACACTTGCTGTTGCAGGCTGCTGTTAGTTCTAACCACAGAAACTCAAGTTTTGCAGGGCAGTCTGGTAAGGAGCGCTCTGGCAAAGAAGTAGAAGATGTTTCATGAAAAAATCCTAAATCTTTTTGTTCTAGCTTATTTAAGAAATTCATGTATTGCGTGCTTTCAGTAGATGACATATCCCAAAGATCCTCCAAGGCGTTGCTTTGGCAGGCGCTGAGTAGTTGTGCTGCACTTTGGTTAATGGAATGAACCTTTCCTGTTTTAAAGTCGTAGATTGCACCACGAGCAGCACCTTTCACTAATTTGCAGTGTTTTTGTAAGTTATAATACAACAGATCAGCCTCCTTTTATGGTGGATTTATTACATAATATGCAAAAACGGTATCTTGGTGTGTATCATCTTATAAAAAACAATCACATGTTGACAAAAAATAAAATTACATATATAATTAATAAGGCTATTGGTGACAGTAAAATATAATATGCGGAAGTAGCTCAGTGGTAGAGCATCGCCTTGCCAAGGCGAGGGTCGCGAGTTCGAATCTCGTCTTCCGCTCCATAGAAATATTGAACTCGGCAGTTATTGCTGGGTTTTTTGCATATATCTTGTTTTTGTTATTTACTTATGGTATCATATGGGGTATGACATTCTAAAGTGTAGTGATTTATGTCTAAAGTAAAGAATTTATTTGAACTAACATAGAAAACATGTTAAAAATGGTAATACTATTTTTGGCGTTACACATAATGTCGCCAACTAATTACATAGGGAGGATACAATACGAAATGAAAGCAACAATGGAGAAAATAGACAATCATAAAGTGGTCTTTGAAATTGAAGTGCCTCAAGTAGAAGTAGCAAAAGCAGTTGAAAAGGCATATCGTAAATTATCTAATAAAGTAAATATTCCGGGGTTCCGTAAAGGAAAAACACCTCGTCGCATTTTAGAAATGCATATTGGTAAAGAAGCACTATTGGATGAAGCTTTTGAAATCATGGCTAGCCCTGCGTATGCTCAAGCTCTTGAAGATAATAAAATTGAACCAGTAAGCCGCCCTCATATTGATGTTGTTACCTTAGCGGAAGATAAAGATTTACTCTTTAAAGCTACTGTAGTGGCAAAACCAGAAATTGCTTTGGGACAATATAAAGGATTGAAGATTGCTGCAGCAGTAGAAGAAGTTACAGAAGAAAAAATCAACGCAGAAGTGGAAACGATGCGTAATAGTCATGCCAAAATGGTAGTAGCAGAAGATGCAGTTATTGAAGATGGTGATTTTGCTATTATTGATTTTGAAGGATTTGTAGATGGTGTAGCTTTCCCTGGCGGAGATGGCAAAGCCTATCCGTTGCAAATTGGTTCAAACACGTTCATCCCTGGCTTTGAAGAACAAGTAATTGGTGCAAAAGCCGGTTCTGAAATTGATGTAAATGTAACCTTCCCTGCGGAGTATCACGCTGCTGATTTGGCAGGCAAAGAAGCTGTATTTAAAGTAAAAGTTCACGATGTAAAACGCAAAGAACTGCCAGCATTGGATGATGAATTTGTTAAAGATGTAAGCGATTTTAATACGGTAGAGGAATTAAAGGCTGACATTAAGAATAAATTAGAAAAGGCTGCTAGTGAAAAAGCAGATCGTGATTTCCGTAATGAAGCTATTAAGCAAGCTGTGGAAAATGCCACAGTGGAGATTCCAGACGTTATGGTGGAAGACCGTATTTCAAAAATGATCGAAGATTTAGGTGCCAATTTAGAAAGTCGCGGAATGAAGCTTGATGACTATATGAAATACATGAACACGGACATAACAGCATTACGTCAAAACTATCATGAATCAGCTGTAGCGAATGTTAAAACTGATTTACTGCTGGAAGCTGTTGTAAAAGCTGAAGCACTAGAAGTAAGTACTGAAGAAGTTGATGCTGAAATTGCTACGATTGCTAAAGGATACGGCGCTGAAATCGAAGATGTAAAAGCGATTATCAACGGACAAGGAAAAATGTCTACTGTATTTGATTCCATATTACGTAAAAAAGCAGCTCAACTGATTATTGACAGTGTAGAAAAAGAGTAATAGAATAATAAATCAATAGAGGTGTTATGCTATGAATTTTGTACCAATAGTAGTAGAGCAATCAAGTCGTGGGGAACGGTCCTATGATATTTTTTCCAGACTCCTAAAAGATCGAATTATCTTTATTGGTGGTCCCATTGATGATAATGTAGCAAATCTTGTCATTGCCCAATTACTGTTTTTGGAATCGGAAGATCCTGAGAAGGACATTCATGTGTACATTAACAGTCCAGGTGGTGTAGTGACAGCTGGATTGGCTATCTATGATACCATGCAGTATATTAAACCAGACGTTTCTACCATTTGCCTTGGTTCAGCGGCAAGTATGGGAGCTCTATTGCTTACTGCAGGTGCAAAAGGAAAGCGTTATGCACTTCCGTATGCCCGTATCATGATTCATCAACCTTTGGGTGGAACCCAAGGGCAGGCTACCGATATCGAAATTCATGCTAGAGAAATATTGCGACTTAGGGAACTTCTTAACGGGATTCTTATTCAACACACTGGACAGACAAAAGATAAAATTGAGCATGATACAGAACGTGATTTCTTTATGTCTGCAGAACAGGCTAAGGAATACGGTCTGATTGATGCTGTAGTTGTCCGTGGAGAAAAACGTCATGAAAGTCCCAAATAAAGAGGTGATATAGTATGTTAAAATTTGGGGATGACAAAGGTCAACTCAAATGTTCTTTTTGCGGTAAGTTGCAGGAACAAGTTAAAAAACTGGTAGCTGGTCCTGGTGTATACATTTGTGATGAATGTATTGAGCTGTGTAATGAGATTATTGAGGAAGAACTAAGCGGAGAGATTGATATCGAGCTTCGTGATGTTCCAAAGCCTAAAGAAATAAAAGATATTCTTGATCAATATGTAATTGGTCAGGATGCTGCTAAAAAAACATTGGCTGTAGCGGTGTATAACCATTATAAGCGTGTTAATTTTGGCAGTAAAATGGACGATGTGGAATTACAAAAGTCCAACATTGTAATGCTTGGACCAACTGGTAGTGGTAAAACGCTGCTGGCCCAGACATTAGCCAAACTGCTAAATGTACCTTTTGCTATTGCCGATGCAACATCACTTACAGAGGCTGGATATGTTGGAGAAGATGTGGAAAATATCTTGCTAAAACTCATCCAAGCGGCTGATTATGATGTGGAGAAAGCAGAAAAAGGCATTGTCTACATTGATGAAATTGACAAAATTGCCCGTAAATCGGAGAATCCGTCAATTACTCGTGATGTATCTGGGGAAGGTGTGCAGCAGGCACTTCTAAAAATTCTTGAAGGTACTGTAGCGAGTGTGCCCCCTCAGGGAGGACGCAAGCATCCTCATCAAGAGTTTATTCAAATTGATACAACCAATATCCTGTTTATTTGCGGTGGTGCGTTTGATGGTATTGATAAATTGATCAGCGCTCGTACAGGCAAGAAGAACATGGGTTTTGGTGCTGAAGTCAGAAGTAAAGGTAAAAAGAATATTGGCGATTTGTTACAACAAATTCTGCCGGAAGATCTTTTAAAGTTTGGTCTTATTCCAGAGTTTGTCGGTCGTTTACCAGTAGTGGTAACTTTAGATGCTCTAGACGAACAAGCTTTGGTACGCATACTGTTAGAGCCTAAAAATGCTCTAGTAAAGCAATATCAAAAATTCTTAGAGATTGATAATGTGCAACTTGAATTTAAAGAAGATGCATTAGATGCCATCGCTAAAGAAGCGTTGAAGCGCAATACAGGAGCACGGGGGCTTAGAGCGATTATTGAAGGCATTATGTGCAATGTGATGTACGAAGTACCATCTCGTGCAGATGTAGCAAAATGTACTGTAACAAAAGAAGTGGTCTTAAGTAAAGAAGAGCCTATATTAGTTACAGTTGATCGTAAATCTAAGAAAAAAGAAGAGTCGGCATGAAGACGACTAATGGAAAAGGAGAGACATTGTCTCTCCTTTTTTATTTACTGTTTTTTACAGGATAAAATCAAGTTGTTTGCCTATACTAAATTCAGAATCAGAATTGTTGGGGAGGAGGTTTTGGATCAGTGGATTATGCGATAAATATTGTTACAGTAATACAATTCTTTTTTGCAGTTGTCATCGGATTGTATTTTTGGAATTTACTGCGATCACAACAAGGAAACCGTGTAGCAGTTGAACGAGAATCAAAAAAAGAAATTGACAAATTGCAGAAACTAAGATCAATCTCATTAACGGAACCTTTATCAGAAAAAACTCGACCCACGACTTTTGCTGAAATTGTTGGGCAAGAAGACGGTTTAAAAGCATTAAGAGCAGCTTTATGCGGACCTAATCCTCAGCATGTGTTAGTGTATGGACCGCCAGGGGTTGGTAAGACAGCAGCAGCAAGGCTGATACTAGAAGAGGCTAAGCGCAATAGTTTATCGCCTTTCTCATCGAATGCAAAGTTTATTGAAATGGATGCTACGACAGCTCGTTTTGATGAACGTGGAATTGCAGACCCTTTAATTGGTACAGTGCATGACCCCATTTACCAAGGAGCAGGTCCTTTAGGGGTGGCTGGCATTCCTCAGCCAAAAGCTGGAGCGGTAACGAAGGCTCATGGTGGATTGTTATTTATTGATGAAATTGGTGAGTTGCATCATATACAAATGAACAAGCTGCTAAAAGTATTAGAGGATCGTAAAGTGTTTTTAGAGAGCTCCTATTACAATAGTGAGGATACCAATATTCCAAGTCACATCCATGATATCTTCCAGAATGGTTTGCCAGCTGATTTTCGTTTAGTGGGGGCGACGACTCGTATGCCTCAGGATATTCCTCCTGCTATTCGTTCGCGATGTGTAGAAATATTTTTCCGTCCCATATTAGCCGATGAAGTGAGCAGGATTGTGTATAATGCTGCTAAAAAACTTAATTTTCCGATTGAGGACAAAGCCGTTGAAGTGATTAAACAATACTCTACCAATGGTCGTGATGGTGTTAATATTGTGCAAATTGCTGCAAGCGTTGCGATTAATGAGTCTAGGCAGTCCATCACTTGTAAAGATGTAGAATGGGTCATAAATTTTGGACACTATAGCAGACGACCGGAAAAGAAAGTTCCTGATGCCCCTCAAGTTGGCTTCGTCAATGGATTGGCAGTACATGGAGCTGATATAGGGGCAATTACGGAAATTGAGGTAACGGCTGTTTCAGGCACTGGGAAACTTACCATAACTGGCGTGGTTGATGAAGAAGAATTAGATGTGCCAGGTCGTACCATACGCCGTAAAAGCATGGCGAAATGTTCTTTGGAAAATGTTATGACTGTACTTTCCAATTGTTTTAAAATGGATATACATAGCTATGATATCCATGTGAATTTTCCAGGTGGAGGTCCTGTGGATGGTCCTTCAGCAGGAGTGACAATGGCAGTTGCAATCTATTCTGCCATTAAGGGGATTCCCGTTGATAACAAAATAGCTATGACAGGAGAACTTTCCATTCGCGGTTTAATTCGCCCCGTAGGTGGAGTAAGTGCCAAGATCTATGCAGCGGAGCAAGCTGGAGCGTGCCGGGTATTGATACCAAAAGACAATTGGCAAGAGTCCTATCAGGGTTTATCTGTTCAAGTCATTGCAATTGAATCCCTTGAAGAAGCTATCGAACATGCTTTAATGAAAACAGTCGATAGACTCCACAAAGATAATATAATACCTCAGTCTGAAATTTTAGCAGCAGCAGGTATGGAAATTTAAGTTTATAAAGGTGGTAAGGTTATGGATAGAATTGCTTTAATACTGGTCATTGTAGGGGCTCTAAATTGGCTTTTAGTGGGGCTATTTAAATTCGATTTAGTAGCCACGATTTTTGGCGGGCAAACTTCTTTCTTAAGTCGTATTATCTATGTATTAGTGGGCTTATCAGGCATCTGGTCCATCAGTTTTCTAAATAGAGGTAGAAGGTCAGCATAAGATATTGCAGGTTAGCAAGATAGCCTTCTACATAAAGAAGGCTATCTTGCTATTAAAAATTAAAATGTTTTTAATAATACTCTGAATTCATCACCATCCAGGCATTCTTTTTCTAACAATAAGGCGACTGCCGCTTGTAGAGTGGCTTGACGAGTAGAGAGAATGGTATAAACATACTGCTCCGTTTCCTTTATAATGGATGTTATAGTAGCATGTAAAAGATCCTTTGTAAGATCTTCTAAGGATATGATGCCTAATGTTGACATACCATTATGAATAATCTCTTTTGCTAAGTCGATTGCCTGCTTAAAGTCATTGGATGCACCTGTACTACGATTGCCTAAGTTTATTTCTTCAGCGATGGCTCCAGCAAGTGCTACTGCAATTTTATTTTTAATGACATCCAATGTATATAAATACGTATCATCTAATGTTGTTTGTCTTACATAACCTAAGGCATTACTGCGAGAAGCAATGTTAATTGTTGCCACAGAACCAGGTCGTGTGATTTCACTTACTAATGCATGTCCTGCTTCATGGATAGCAATACGTTGTTTCTCCAGTGTGTTCGGTCTTCTATCTAATTTTTCACCCATGATTACTTTATCAATCGCACTTTGAAAGTGCTTAGATGTGATGGTTACCTTTTCTTCACGCAGAGCCAGAATTGCTGCTTCATTGGTTAAGCTTTCTAAATGGGCTCCTGAAAAGCCAAAGGTATTTGCGGCAAGTGTTTCTAATGAGACATCTGCTGCTAATGGTTTATTTTTAGTATGCAGGCTAAGGATATGCAAACGTCCTTTTTTATCAGGCAGTTCTACTTTTACATGTCTATCGAAACGTCCTGGGCGCAGTAAGGCTGAATCAAGGATGTCGATGCGATTGGTAGCGCCAATAATTAATATCTTAACGCTGTCATCAAAAGAGAGACCATCCATTTGTACCAAAAGTTCATTTAGGGTTTGGTCATATTCTGTATTACCTGCATTCTGGCCCCGTTTTCCTCCCAGAATATCTAATTCATCAATGAAAAGAATTGCACTATCTTTACGTTGCTGCTTGGCGAGGGATTTGGCAGATTGGAACAATTGACGTACACGCTGTGCACCAACCCCGACATACATTTCTACGAATTCTGAGCCACTAGCCGAAAGGAAAACGGAATCTGTAAATTGAGCTGCTGCCTTTGCTAAAAGGGTTTTCCCCGTTCCTGGTGGACCATTTAATAAAACGCCCTTTAGTGGACGGATGCCTAGATGGCTAAGACGAGTTGAATCTTTTATAAATTCTACGGCTTCTCGTAATTCTTGCTTTGCCACTTCTTGGCCGCCAATGTCATCAAATTGGATGAGGGAAGAGGCAGATAGTCCCTTCTTATTCACAGCAAAGGACCTCTTTGTAACGTTAGCATAATAAAAGTAGATCCCAGTAATGATGAGTGTTGCAACAAAAAATACTAGGATACCATCAAATCCCTGCCAAAGCATAAAAAGGAGAAGGCCTGCGACTGTACCTATACACAACTCTGTTAAATACATTTATCTCACCTCTTTGTCATCTAATTGTCTGGGGATTACCTGATAGAGATTCCCCGTTGCAGTGGTGAGCTGAAGATATAGATAATTAGTATCTATATATACTTGTACTTTTATATCAGCAGCAATGGCCTTTTCTTGAATGCTGTTATACATGGTGCTAAAGTTTCCTGTGGCGAGCCCTTCAAAAATTTGATGATGAATGGAATAATAAAACTCCTCCAAGGCGGGGGTCTTATGGTCATGAAGGATGAGTTTATATCGTTTGGTCCCGATGTTTGTCTTAATGGTGTGATTGATACTCTCGTAAGTTGTTTGCAGATTATTGATATTGCTAAGGGTCACATGAATTTCTAAAACGGTTTGAGCTTTGTCTTGGTTGTTTAAGGTTACAGATTCCACACCTTCAATTTCTTCTATGGCCAATGTTAATGGTTTCGTCATTGTGTGCTGTTGCCAAAAATAATAGCTGCTGCTGGCAGCAGCGAAGGTGAATAGGACACAGATGATAATAATTGACCAGTTGTATTTTTGCCAATTCATATATTTTCCCCTCTCAAATACCATGATCAAGAAGCCTTGCCCTGTGAAATCGTCACTTTCCTAAAAGAGAATCTTGACTTAGCTCTTGGACTAAATCAATGAATAAAACCTATCTAGTTAACATAATATATTATACTATTGATTACAAATGGTGTAAAAGGTAAAATTCTACTATTTTCTGCGTTTTTTATTTTCTACAAAAAGGATTTTTGCAGGGTAAATAAGAATATTTATAAATGTTAAGGATGAAAATAATAGTAATAGGATAAGGACAATTTAAAGGAGATTAATTTTATGTTGAATAAAGTACGCACCATACCGCTGCTGCCCCTTAGAGGCATCTTAGTTTTCCCATATATGATTATCCATCTTGATGTAGGTCGTGAGAAATCGATTAGTGCATTGGAAGAAGCCATGGTAAATGATCGCTTCATTATGCTCGCTACACAAAAAGATGCGCAGAATGATGCACCAACGCCAGAGGAGATCTTTACATTTGGGACCGTAGCTGAGGTTAAACAACTATTAAAGCTGCCTGGTGGTACGATTCGAGTACTAGTAGAAGGATTGCACCGTGCTGAAGTAATAAAGTATACGGATTCGGAAAACTTTTATCAAGTAGAAGTTAAGGAATTTGATGAGCCAGAAACACGTACTCTGGAAATAGAAGCCTTAACTCGTACAGCCATTGCCCATTTTGAGCAATGGGTGAAGTTGAGTAAAAAAATTCCACCGGAAACTTTGGTTTCGGTTGTAGTCGTAGAAGAACCAGGTCGTTTAACGGATCTAATTGCCAGCCATTTATCTCTTAAAATTGAAGACAAGCAAGCATTGCTTGACGCTGTTGATGTAAAAGAACGCTTGGAGAAATTATGCGAAATTCTTGGGCGTGAGATGGAAATTCTCGAGTTGGAAAAGAAAATCAGTGTTCGTGTGCGTAAACAAATGGAAAAAACACAAAAAGAATATTATTTGCGTGAGCAGTTAAAGGCGATTCAAAAAGAATTAGGTGAAAAAGACGATCGGGCAGCTGAAGTGGAAGAATACAGAAATAAGCTCAAAGAGCAAGAGTTTCCTAAGGAAGTTGCAGAAAAAATTAATAAAGAAATTGAACGTCTTGAAAAAATGCCTGCGATGGTGGCGGAAAGCGCTGTTATCCGTACCTATCTTGATTGTTTATTGGCACTGCCTTGGACCAAAGAGACTGAAGACATGCTGGATGTTAATAACGCTGAAAAAATATTGAATGAAGATCATTATGGTTTAGAAAAAGTGAAAGAACGTATCTTAGAATATTTATCGATTCGGAAATTGACAGAGACCATGAAAGGACCAATTCTCTGCCTTGTGGGGCCTCCCGGTGTAGGAAAAACGTCTCTGGCTCGTTCGATTGCTAAAGCAATGGATCGAAAATTTGTCCGAGTCTCTTTAGGTGGCGTAAGAGATGAAGCTGAAATTCGCGGCCATCGCCGTACTTATGTTGGAGCCCTGCCTGGTCGAATTATTCAAGGGATACGTACTGCTGGTTCAAAAAATCCAGTATTTTTGTTAGATGAAATTGATAAAATGAGTGCGGACTTTAGAGGTGACCCGTCTGCCGCGTTATTAGAGGTTTTAGATCCGGAGCAAAATAATACATTTAGTGATCATTATGTAGAAGTGCCTTATGATCTTTCTAGAGTTTTATGGGTAGTAACAGCGAATGTGATGCATACTATTCCTCGGCCGCTGCTCGATCGTATAGAAATTATTAATATTCCTGGTTATACGGAAGAAGAAAAAGTCGAGATTTCAAAACGCTATTTAGTTCCTAAACAAGTTCGGGATCATGGCTTAACGGATAAACAGATTGTTTTCTCTGATACTACCTTACAAAAAATCATTGGTGATTATACTCGAGAATCAGGCGTGCGTGGCTTGGAACGAAATATTGCTACGTTATGCCGTAAAGTAGCGCGTCAAATTGTGCAAGAAAAACGTACGAATGTGAAAGTAACGGCACAAAATTTGCACACCTATTTAGGTGCCCCTAGATATCGCCATACCCAGGCTGAGCGTCAGCCCCAGGTAGGAGTAAGTACAGGACTGGCTTGGACTGAAGTCGGCGGAGATGTTCTTGCAATTGAGGTTTCTGTTATGAAGGGCAAGGGTAAATTACTACTGACAGGTCAACTGGGTGAGGTCATGAGAGAATCAGCACAAGCAGGCTTTAGCTACATTCGCACTCGTGCTCAGGAATTGGGTATTGATGGAAATTTTCAAGAAGAAACAGATATCCATATTCACTTACCAGAAGGTGGTATCCCTAAAGATGGACCTTCAGCAGGCATTAGTATGTCCACAGCAGTGGTCTCAGCGTTGACTAACAGGGCTGTGCGGAGTGATGTTGCAATGACGGGAGAAATCACCTTACGAGGACGAGTTCTGCCTGTAGGTGGCATTAAAGAGAAAGTATTAGCTGCTCATCGTGTTGGTATTAAGACGATCATCATGCCGAAGGAAAATAAACGAGATATAGACGAGATACCTGCAAATGTAAAAAGACACTTAGAATTCGTATTGGTGGAACACATGGATGAGGTGCTAAAAGCGGCATTGGTGAGCAAAAGTGAGTAGTGAAGTAATAAAGAAAGATATGAATATTACCAGTGGGCAATATATCGCTTCAGCTGTAAAAATTGATCAGTATCCCGAAGGTGAACTACATGAAATTGCATTTATGGGGCGCTCCAATGTAGGTAAATCTTCATTGATCAATTCATTATCAAGACGTAATGGGTTAGCGCGTACAAGTGGCAGCCCAGGGAAAACCCAAACCCTTAACTTCTATAAGTTGATGGCTAAACTCAGTGATACGGATAAACGTGATTTTTTTCTGGTAGATTTACCTGGATATGGCTATGCCCGTACAGGTAAATCCAATCGGCAGCAATGGGCAAAATTTATTGAAGAATATTTATTAAAGTCTCCCAGGCTGCAACTGGTATGTCAGTTAATTGATATTCGCCATGATCCGATGGATAGTGATATCAGTGCCTATAAGTGGCTAATTGAAAATGATGTACCAGTACAAGTGATTGCAACAAAAGCCGATAAACTCAATCGAATGGCTGTAAAAAAGAATGTGGAAGCAATTCGTAAAGGATTAGGAATGAAAGGTGATCATATTATTGCCTATTCTTCAGAAAAAGGTTTAGGACGTCCAGAGTTACTTGACGTAATTGGGCAGATTCTGTTAAAATGAAATATAAATGCAAAGGAGAATAGCATCGGCTGTTCTCCTTTTTGATGGAATAACTTTACAATTCACTGCTGATTTTGAGCAATGGAGTGGACTTGGTGCAATCCAGGTTTTTTTCTTTTAAGGTATATAGAATGGAATTTTACAAGATGGATACGTTTACTTTGTATATATCAATCAGAATGTTATTTATTACTAAGCGCCGTTACACTTACCATGTTATGGCATTCTGACTGTTTCATAGGGTATTTGGTACAAAATAAATAAAAAGGAGTTGTTTATGCTTACTGCATTTGATAAGAGTTTATTGAATATTATTCAAACCGATTTATCTTTTGAGAAGCGTCCTTTCGCGTTAGTGGCAAAAAAACTAGAAACAACGGAAGCAATCGTCATTGAAAGACTAAAGTTTTTAAAAGAGCAAGGATTCATTCGCCGCATCGGTCCTTTTTTTGATTCTACCAAGCTCGGTTACATTGGCACCTTAGTGGCATTGGAGGTAAAAGAGGAGTGTCTTGCCCAAGTGGCGGGCGTTATTAATTCTTATTATGGGGTTACTCATAACTATGAACGTGAAGCAGATTTAAATCTGTGGTTTACGCTATTAAGTCCAAACCTTTTGAAACAAGACGAAATATTAGAAACCATTCGTAATCTTGATGGTGTCGTGCGGTTGCTAAATCTGCCAGCTACTCAGAAGTTTAAAGTGAGTGTACAGTTTTCTTTAACCTAGAAAATGTGAGAGCGGACTTCAAATAAGCTGGAAAAGAGGTGACTTATGCTGGATGAATTAGATAAAAAGATTATCGTGATTATGCAGGAAGACTTTCCCTTAGTAGCTGAACCTTATCGGGAAATAGCAGAAAGGTTAGGGATTGATGAAGATGAACTTTTAGGAAGATTGAAAGGATATCGTCAATCGGGCAAGATTCGTAAAATGGGAGCTGTTCTTAGACATCGGGAAGTTGGTTATGCAGCGAATGCATTATGTGCGTGGATTGTTCCTGAGGAGCGTATTGCTGAAATCGGAAAAATGTTGGCAAAAGATGCAGTAGTATCCCATTGCTATGCGAGGATATCCCAACCTGGCTGGCCCTATAATTTTTACACAATGCTTCATGCTCATACTCGTAAGGACTGTAAGGTGCTAGCGGAAGATATCGCTAAGCGCACAGGATTGCAGGAATATGTCATGTTATTTAGCACAAAAGAATGGAAAAAAATTAGTATGCAATATTTTAAAGACTAATCATCAATGATAAGCGGTAGTAGCAGCACATGGATTGTACATGTGCTGCTACTTATTTTGAGTATTTTAGTATTTAATATAGTGAAAAAAGTAATTTATTATTGAACAGTAAAAAAAGAGGGGATTAATTAGTAGGTGTAGAAAATTGGAAAATAAAATAGAATAAAAATTCTGTATTTTGAGATAATTTCCTTGAAATTGATAAAAAGACATTATTTATTTAGGAGGTGCATAACTTGTAATGATTTATATAAAACTAAACGGGGGATGAGGAGGTGATAGTAATATTACTTGAAGCTCATAAGGCATTATTATATCCTTCATCTAATAGTTAATAAGGTAAAAAGAAAGGGGTGTTACTGAATGAATTGGACGCAAGTATATGATCCTATGCAGAATCTTGCTCTTTCATCATTATTGGCAGCTATTCCTATTATCGTAATTTTTTATTTATTGGCTATTCGACGGTCTCCTGGACAAATTGCTGGCGCCTTAGCGTTAGTTTCTGCTATATTAGTAGCTATTTTTGTTTATCAAATGCCTCCAGGGTTAGCGATTACCTCGGCTGCTATGGGAGCTTTATATGGAATATTTCCTATCTTCTGGATCGTAATTACGGCTATCTTTATTTATAACCTTACAGTAGAGACGGGACAATTTCAAATTGTCAAAGACTCTATTGCGACGATTACGGATGATAGGCGTCTGCAAGCTCTCTTAATTGCTTTTGGTTTTGGTGCTTTCTTGGAAGGGGCAGCAGGATTTGGAACCCCTGTGGCGATTTCTGCTGGTATGTTGGTGGGGCTTGGCTTTAATCCCTTATATGCTGCAGGATTATGTTTGATTGCCAATACTGCTCCAGTAGCTTTTGGCGGCATTGGTATTCCTATCATTGTTGCTGGTCAAGTTACAGGACTCGATACTATGAAAATTAGTGCCATGGTAGGAAGACAGCTTCCGTTTTTATCCATTATTATTCCGATTTGGTTAGTGGTATTGATGTCGGGCTGGAAGGCTGCAAAAGAAGTATTGCCTGCGTGCTTAGTGGCGGGTATATCCTTTGCTGGCGTACAATGGTTTTCATCTAATTATATTGGGCCAGAACTCCCCGATATTTTATCTTCACTTGCTTGCATCGTTGCTTTAACAATATTCCTAAAATATTGGAAGCCAGCAAACATCTGGCGATTTGAAAATGAACCAGCACCGACTCTTGTTGCTGACAGAGCTGCTTTGACTCTTGGCAAAGTTCTAAAAGCATGGTCTCCATTTATAATTTTAACAGTAATGGTCATTTTATGGGGATTAAAACCGGTGGTAGCATCATTAAATACTGTATCTGTTAATTGGATAGTGCCGGGTCTTGATAAACTTGTTACACAGGTTGCACCTATTGCAAAACAACCAGTAGCTTTAGCGGCTCTTTATAAAATCAATTGGTTAAGTGCTGCAGGTACAGCATTATTTATTGCAAGTATTCTTACAGCTGCCGTTCTAGGTGTTGGTCCTAGTCGATTTATTGCTGTTTTTGCGAAAACCTTCAACCAGTTATTGAAACCTTTGATCACCATTCCTTGTGTTCTAGGTTTAGCTTATGTTATGAATTACTCAGGAATGAGCTCTACTCTAGGTCTATTTTTAGCTGGATCAGGCTCCTTGTTTCCATTTTTCTCGCCATTCTTAGGATGGTTAGGAGTATTTCTAACAGGGTCGGATACTTCTGCTAATGCTTTATTTGGTAATCTGCAATCCGTTACGGGTCAGCAGATTGGTGTTGATCCAATTTTAACAGTTGCAGGTAATTCATCAGGTGGTGTTTGCGGCAAGATGATTTCTCCACAAAGTATTGCTGTAGCTACCGCAGCTACAGGATTAGTTGGCAAAGAAGGCGACTTGTTTAGCTTTACAGTAAAACATTCTCTAGTCTTGGCTGTGATTGTAGGTCTCATAACCTATGTACAGGCTTATTGGCTCAATTGGATGATCCCTTAATCTTTTAAAGTATACGAAAAGATACTGGGTTGAGAGTTTTCTCCACCCAGTATTTTTATGGTACTATAGTGAATTTAGCAAGAGAAATTGCCATTTCATATGATAATTTGACATATTGCGTTAAAAAGAATTCTCGAAGGTTGTCATAAAATTAAAAAAAAGCAATAGACGTAAAGACAGATAATAGTGTATTATAGTAACAGACTTTGCGTGTAGGTGATTAAAATAGTGAATAAAAATTCGATGTTTGATGTTGTAAAAAGTGATTTGATGTTATTGGAAACGGAATTACTTTCTGTTATACACTCTCCCGAAAAATTAATAACGGATATTAGCAAACATTTAGTAGAAGCTGGTGGCAAACGATTACGTCCTGCTTTATACTTTATGTGCACCAAAGGCCGAGTAGCTGATATGGAAAAAATAATGCCAATGGCAGTTGCTATTGAATTAATCCACATGGCTACTTTGGTTCATGATGATGTAATTGATAATGCAGCAACTCGTCGCGGGAAAGCAACTGCTAACTCTTGTTGGGGCAATCATTCATCGGTATTAATTGGTGATTATTTATTTGCTAAAGCTTTTTCCCTAGTGGCAAATAAGGTTAGTAACGAAATGCTTAAAGTATTGACAGATGTTATCTGTTCTATGTGTGAAGGTGAAATTAATCAGAATCGAAGTACCTTTCATGCAGATCAAAAAGAAAGTGATTATTTAGGACGTATTGAACAGAAAACTGCGAATTTTATTGCTGCTAGCTGTGAGTTAGGTGGTTTGGCAGTGGGACTGTCTGCTGAAGAAACGAAAGCCTTACGGGAATATGGATACTCATTAGGAATGGCTTTTCAAATCACAGATGATATTTTAGATGTTACTGCATCTTCAGAACAAATTGGTAAACCTGTCGGTAATGATTTAAGGCAAGGGATTGTAACATTGCCTATCATTTATGCTTTGGAGCATAGCTCACATAAGGATGAGTTACGAGAGATTGTCCAAACTAAGAATATGTCGGAAGAGAAAATTAAACGTGGCTTGGCGATTCTTCATGAAACAGATGCAATCGAGTATTCCTACAGCCGTGTTGCAGATTATTTAAAATATGCACGTAATGTTATACCTGTCAACATATTGGGAGAACATAGGGAAGCATTTATTGCAGTAGCTGATTTTGTAGGTTTGCGTAATTATTAAATTTTATGGGTAGTATATAGATAACATTTATGTGAAAGTTTTTGTTATAAATGCAGAAGACTTGGTGCGGGCCAAGTCTTTTCTTTTTAGAGGATTTTAGGTATAATAGGTAAATAAGTTCTACTTAGAAAGGGGTTATGTATCGATGTTTAGTTTCAGCATGCCTGAATTAGTATTAATATTAGTAATCGCACTTGTTGTTTTTGGCCCTGGCAAACTTCCAGAAGTCGGTAAAGCTTTAGGTAGAGGTATTCAGGAATTTAAAAAGGCTACAACTGGAGAGATAAAGCAAGATCCTATAATAAAAGAAGAGAGTAAGACAGAAGAAAAAAAGTGAGGAATACTCAATGTCGGATATAATAAGTACGGATAAGGATGATGATCAGCTTGAGGATGATGCTATTGACAACGGAATGTCTTTAGTGGAACATCTGCAAGAATTACGACGCAGGCTGATTATTATTATTATAGCTGTAGCTGCGGGGAGTCTGATTAGTTATTTTTATGCTGCCGAATTAGTACAGTATATTACGGCTCCTGCTGGTAAGTTGTATTATATGAGTCCGGCGGAAGCCTTTTTTACTTATATAAGAGTATCTGTTTTTGCTGGTTTCCTATTAGTGTTGCCGATTGTGCTGTATCAAATTTGGGCGTTTGTCGTGCCAGCATTAACGAAGAAGGAGCATATGGCTTCTCTTATTTTAGTGCCTTCCTCTGTACTATTATTTTTTATAGGACTTGCCTTTTCCTATGCTCTTGTATTACCAGCGGGAATTAAATTTTTTATGGGATTTGCTACAGAAAATCTTCAGCCTTTGCTATCTTTAGGCGAGTATTTGTCTTTTGTCATCTCCTTTTTACTGCCCTTTGGTTTTATCTTTGAGTTACCGTTATTTATCATCGTTATGGCTAAATTTGGCCTCATAAGTTCGAGCTTTTTAACTGGCAAGCGTAAACATGTTTTAGTGTTATCATTTGTGATAGGTGCTGTTATTTCACCTACTCCAGATATTTTTTCTCAGACTATGGTGGCTGTGCCTGTGATTGTATTATATGAACTTAGTATTTTGATTGTAAAATATCTTTTAAAGAAATAATATTCGTGAAAAGCCAATGAAAGGAAGTTATATATGGCATTTACTGATTTACGTGAATTCATTCATGCTCTAGAAGAGCGGGGCTGGTTGAAGCGCATTCAAGAAGAGGTAAATTGTGACCTGGAGATTACAGAGATCACTGATCGGGTATCTAAAATGTCTGGTGAGAAAAATGTAGCCTTACTTTTTGAAAATGTAAGAGGCTACAATATGCCTGTGCTCATGAATGCTTTTGGCAGTATGGAGCGTATGGCGCTGGCTTTAGGCGTAGACAAACTTGATGATATTGCAGCAGAAGTAAAAGAAATCTTCAAATTACCTTATATTTCTGTACAGAATAAATTAGATTTGCTGAAAATTATTCCTACCGCTAAGCGGGCGATAAACTTCCCTAAGTATGTAAAGAGCGGACCATGTAAAGAAGTGATCATTAAAGATCAGCCTTCGTTAGATAAATTTCCTATTTTAAAATGCTGGCCTGGTGATGCTGGCAAATTTATTACATTGCCTTTAGTATTTACTAAAAATCCTTTGAATGGTAAGCGAAATGTGGGAATGTATCGTTTGCAAGTATATGATGGACAAACGACAGGTATGCATTGGCATATTCATAAAAATGGGGCAGAAAATTATCGGGCTCATCAGACATTAGGTAAAGATCGTATTGAGGTGGCTGTAGCTATTGGTACTGATCCAACTCTTACATATGCGGCTACGGCTCCATTGCCGAAAGATATTGATGAAATGGTATTTGCAGGATTTTTGCGTAAAAAATCCGTAGAAATGATTAAGTGTGAGACGGTGGATGTGGAAGTACCAGCTCATTCGGAAATTGTCCTGGAAGGGTATGTGATGATTGATGAATTGAGAAGGGAAGGACCTTTTGGTGACCATACGGGTTATTATTCCCTTGCTGATGATTATCCTGTGTTTCATATTACTTGTATTACTCATCGTAAAGATCCTATTTATCCAGCTACCATCGTAGGCAAACCGCCAATGGAAGATTGTTTCTTAGCAAAGGCTACAGAACGTATTTTCCTGCCTGTATTGCAAATGAATTTACCAGAAATCATTGATTTGAACCTGCCTCTGGAAGGTGTTTTTCATAATTGTGCCGTAGTATCGATAAAGAAAACCTATCCCCAGCAAGCCAAAAAAGTAATGCATGCGATTTGGGGTATGGGGCAAATGATGTTTACTAAAATGGTTATTGTCGTGGATGAACACGTTAATGTGCAGGATATGAATGAAGTATGGTGGCGCGTGTATAATAACATTGATGCTCGCCGTGATATTGTGATGGTGGATGGACCACTGGATGTACTGGATCATTCTTCGCCGATGCCAAACTGGGGGACCAAAGTGGGGATTGATGCCACAAAAGCCTGGGCTGCCGAAGGCTATACCCGAGAATGGCCGGATGAAATTGAAATGTCAGCAGAAATAAAAGAGATGGTTGACAAGAAATGGAAGGGATTGGGTCTTGAGTAAAATTAAAGCACATCTTGATAATATCGTATTATCGCATACTGTATTTGCCTTACCTTTTTCCTATATTGGTGCTATATTAGCAGCTGGCGGTATACCTACAGGCGGAGAATTCTTCTGGATTACTTTGGCTATGGTGGGCGCACGCAGTGCAGCTATGGCATTAAATAACTGTATTGATTTAAAATATGACAAATTACAGCCAAGGTTTGCAAATCGCCCCATGGTAACCGGGGCGGTTAAGCCTTGGGAGGCAATACTTTTAACATTAGCCAGCTTGGGGCTATTTGTTTGGGCAGCAGCCAATTTACATCCTTTATGCTTACAATTGGCTCCCTTGGCAATACTCCCTTTAGTCATCTATCCCTATATGAAACGATTTTCCTGGACTTGTCATTTAGTTCTGGGTTTGGCTTTATCCATTGCACCCATTGGCTCTTGGGTAGCGATACGGGGAGATATTACCATGCCTATCATCCTGCTTGGGTTAGCTGTTGGGGTATGGATTGCTGGTTTTGATGCTATTTATGGCTGTCAAGATGTTGCTTTCGATAAAAAGCATGGGTTGCATTCCATGCCAGTACGCTTTGGCATACCAAGAACATTGGCTATATGTAAAGCAATGCATGTGATTAGTATTATGGGCTTTTATTTAGTAGGACAGCTCATGAACATGCATGGAATATATTATGCGGGTGTAGTACTCGCTGCATTGGTATTAATTTATCAGCATTCCATTGTCACCCCTACTGATTTTCGCTTGGTGACTCAAGCTTATTTTATGCGTAATGGCTTAGTAAGTATTGCCTTATTAGTATTTACTGTAATTAGTATTCTGGCATAAAGAAGATTGGATTAAGGCAGAAATAATATTTTTTCTACGCCAGAGAGAAAACAGCATGGGGGGATGTTATATGACAGCAACATTATTAGAAGGTAAAGTTTTTGCAGCAGAAATAAAAAAGAGTGTGCACAAGGATGTTGAAAAGTTTATAAAGTCACAGGGGATTATGCCTGGACTGGCAGTAATCATTGTTGGGGAGAATGCTGCCTCAAAAGTATACGTAGCCAATAAGCATAAGGCTTGTGAAGAATTAGGCATTTATTCAGAAGTGATACGTATGCCGGCAAGTGCCACTAAGCAAGAATTATTAGAACAGATTCATGTCTTGAATGAAAGTACTACCATTCACGGTATTTTATTACAATTACCATTGCCTGATGCTTTAAAACATGATGAAGCAGAGCTTTTAAAAGCAATCCACCCTGATAAAGATGTGGACGGATTTCATCCTGTAAATGTGGGTAAATTAGCAATCGGTCAAGAGCATCTTGTACCGTGCACACCTGCTGGCTGTATCAAAATTTTGGAACTTGCCAATGTAGAAATTGCGGGTAAACATGCAGTAATCATTGGGCGGAGCAATATTGTTGGTAAACCAATGGCAAATTTATTATTGTCCCGTCATGCTACAGTAACCATATGTCACTCTCGGACTGCCAATTTACCCAGCATCACTTCCCAAGCTGATATCTTAATAGTTGCAATTGGCAAAGCTCATTTTGTGACTAAAGATATGGTAAAACCAGGTGCTGTAGTAATTGATGTGGGAATCAATCGCCTTGCAGATAAAAAATTAGTGGGTGACGTTAACTTTGAAGATGTAAAAGAAGTGGCAGGGGCCATTACCCCCGTACCAGGCGGCGTTGGCCTTTTGACCATTGCGATGTTACTTAGTAATACGGTAAAAGCTGCCCAGTTGCAGTGTCATAAAGAACATAAATAGACCAATTCATTCGGTAGTGTTACAGCCAAATGATACTTGAAACAAAGCGATTGTATCAAGTATTCACTTTGGCTGTAGTTATATAAGGAGGTATATAAAATGAAAAGTGATGTTGAAATTGCGCAAGAGGCACATATGATACATATTGAAGAAGTTGCCAGTCAACTTGGCATTACGCAAGATGATCTTGAACTTTATGGAAAATATAAAGGGAAGGTATCATTACAGACTTGGGAAAATATTAAAACTCGCCCTGATGGTAAGTTAGTATTGGTTACCGCTATTAACCCGACAGCGGCAGGGGAAGGCAAAACAACGACTACAGTCGGTCTTGGCGATGCGTTACATCAAATTGGAAAAAAAGTGGCCATAGCGCTGCGTGAGCCATCCCTAGGACCCTGTTTTGGCATGAAAGGTGGTGCTGCTGGTGGTGGATATGCACAAGTAGTGCCGATGGAAGATATTAATTTACATTTTACTGGAGATTTTCATGCAATTACAACGGCTCATAATTTATTAGCCGCTATCATTGACAATCATATTCATCAAGGAAATGAATTAGGCTTAGATCCTAGGCGTATTACCTGGCGCCGTGTGATAGATTTAAATGAACGTTCACTACGCTCGATTATTTGCGGACTAGGCGGGAAAATAAATGGTATACCCCGGGAAAGCGGTTTTGATATTACGGTTGCTTCAGAAATGATGGCTATTTTATGTTTAGCCAGTGATTTAGATGACATGAAGGCTCGTATCGGTAAGATTATTATTGGTTATACCTACGGAAATGAACCCATTACTGCTGAAGCATTACATGTCACGGGAGCTTTGACGTTATTGTTTAAAGACGCTATAAAGCCTAATTTAGTGCAGACATTAGAACATACTCCGGCTTTTGTCCATGGCGGACCTTTTGCTAATATTGCCCATGGCTGCAATAGTGTAATGGCGACTAAATTTGCATTAAAACTGGCTGATATTTGTGTTACAGAAGCTGGTTTTGGTGCTGACCTTGGTGCTGAGAAATTTTTAGATATTAAGTGTCGGTTTGCGGGGATCAAGCCAGATGCAGTGGTAATTGTCGCTACTGTTCGCGCTCTTAAAATGCATGGTGGCGTACCTAAAACAGAGTTAGTGGGAGAAAATATGCCAGCTTTAGAAAAAGGCTTGGCGAATTTGACAAAACATATTGAAAATATGCAGAAATTTGGTTTGCCAGCAATCGTTGCTATTAATGCGTTTCCTACAGATAGTTCCCAAGAACTTGAATTTGTAAGACAAAAATGTGTGGAGTTGGGTGCTGAGGTTGCTTTATCAGAAGTATGGGCTAAAGGTAGTCAAGGTGGCATAGAACTGGCCCAAAAAGTTCTCGCAGCTTGTGAGCAGCCTGGCAATTTCAACTATCTATATGATGTGAATGCATCGATCAAGGATAAGATCGCAACTATTGCCAGGGAAATATATGGTGCCGAAGGGGTTAGTTATACTCCTCAAGCGGAGAAGACAATTAAGGAGCTTACAGCTTTAGGTTTTGATAAAACACCTATATGTATGGCTAAAACTCAATACTCTTTGAGTGATGATATGACCCAATTAGGACGACCTACTGGCTTTACCATCACTGTGCGTGAAATTCGAGTAGCAGCAGGAGCTGGATTCTTAGTAGCACTGACAGGTGAAGTGATGACTATGCCAGGGCTGCCTAAACGTCCAGCGGCAGAAAAAATGGATATTGATAATGTTGGAAAAATTGTTGGCTTGTTTTAAGTATAAGCAAGAATTAGGACAGGTTTCATTATAAATGGTGAATCGTATTGATAAAGTATTGACTTATCATGAGAAAGGGATAAAATTAGAGACATATTACTAATAAAAATTGGACTATTATTTACATTACGATTCGAGAAGTTTCTGGGAAGGTGAAATAGGTAAGGGGTTTACCTTTCCTTAATTAAAGGAGGTTTCTTGTGTATAAAATTCTTGTGAAACAGCAGTTGGCGCCAAGTGTTCAACTTTTTGAGGTGGAGGCGCCTCTGATTGCTAAAAAAGCAAAACCCGGGCAATTTGTTATTTTACGTGTAAATGATCAAGGGGAGCGTATTCCTCTAACCATTGCCGATTTTAATCGGGAAAAGGGCAGTGTTACCCTTATTTTCCAAGAAGTAGGTGCTTCTACAGTTGAGTTAGGTCGCTTACAGCAAGGGGACTTCTTATTAGATTTAGTTGGTCCTTTGGGTAAGCCTACTCATATTGAAAAGTTTGGTACGGTTGTCTGCGTAGGTGGTGGTATCGGTATAGCACCAGTATATCCTATCGCTCGTGGTCTGAAAGAAGCAGGTAATGAAGTGATTTCAATTATTGGGGCCCGCTCGGAGGATATTTTGATTTATGAAGAAGAAATGGCGGCAGTCAGTGATCAATTGATCATTACAACGGATGATGGCTCAAAAGGTATTAAAGCTTTGGTTACCCAGCCACTAAAAGAATTATTAGATTCGGATAAAACCATCGGTCTAGTAGTCGCGATTGGTCCTGTTATTATGATGAAATTTGTTGCAGAAACAACCAGACCTTATGGGGTTCCTACAGTCGTTAGCCTGAACCCTATCATGGTGGATGGTACTGGCATGTGCGGCGGCTGTAGAGTTTCCGTCGGTCAGGAGAATAAATTTGCCTGTGTTGACGGTCCCGAATTTGATGCCCATAAAGTTGACTTTGAAAGCCTAATGGCGCGTCAGCGTATGTATAAACCTCATGAAAAACAGCATAGTGAGTATATTGCTGGTAAAAGAGAGGAGGGTTGTAAATGTCACTCTCACTAAATAAAAATCCAATGCCAGAGCAAGAACCTAAAGTACGGGCAAAGAATTTTGCTGAGGTAAGCCTTGGTTATACGGAAGAGCTAGCGAAAGCAGAAGCAGCACGCTGCCTGCAATGCAAAGCAGCACCTTGCCGTAAGGGCTGCCCCGTACAAGTTGATATTCCTGCTTTTATTAAAGAGGTAAAAGAAGGAAATATGGACGTAGCCATTGCAAAAATAAAAGAAGTGAATAGCCTTCCAGCAGTTTGTGGCAGGGTATGTCCTCAAGAAGAGCAATGCGAAAAATACTGTGTCTTGGCTAAAAGAGGGGAAGCAGTAGGTATTGGTCGTCTAGAACGCTATGTGGCAGATACTGCCCGCAATAAAGGAGAAAGTATTGCTGCAATTGATTATGCCCCTGATGCACAGAAAGTAGCTGTCATTGGTTCTGGACCGGCAGGCCTGGCAGTAGCAGGCGATTTAGCGAAAAAGGGTTATAAAGTTACTATTTTTGAAGCCTTGCATTTACCAGGCGGCGTTTTGATGTATGGCATCCCAGAATTCCGTTTGCCAAAAGACGAGGTGGTACAAGTAGAAATCAACAATTTACGCAAGCTTGGTGTGGAAATTGTTGTGAATGCTGTAATTGGCAGCACCTTTACCGTTGATGAACTCATGGAAGAAGAAGGCTTTGATGCTGTATTTATTGGTACAGGAGCAGGACTTCCTTACTTTATGGGAGTACCAGGAGAAAATCTGAATGGTGTCTATTCTGCCAATGAATTTTTGACTCGCTGCAATCTGATGAAAGCCTATCGATTCCCGGAATGCGGTACACCCATTCATGTAGGAAAAAAAGTAGCGGTTGTCGGTGGTGGCAACGTAGCCATGGATGGAGCAAGAACTGCTCTGCGCTTAGGGGCAGATCGTTCCTATATCGTGTATCGTCGTTCGGAAGCTGAGTTACCAGCAAGATTAGAAGAGATTCATCATGCAAAAGAAGAAGGCATTGATTTTCAATTTCTCACAGCTCCTACTGCTGTAATCGGCAATAAGGATGGCTGGGTCACAGGCCTTCAATGCGTACGAATGGAGCTGGGTGAACCCGATGCCTCTGGACGTCGCCGTCCTATTGAAATTCCAAATTCTGAATTTGTATTAGAGGTAGACACTGTCATTATCGCCATTGGTCAAGGTCCTAATCCTTTAGTACAATCTACTACAAAAGGATTAGATACGAATAAAAAGGGCAATATTGCTGCTCACGAAGAAACTGGCGTTACCAGTAAACCAGGTGTATTTGCTGGTGGTGATATTGTAACTGGTGCAGCCACGGTTATACTAGCCATGGGCGCAGGCAAAAAAGCTGCAGCGGCTATTGACAGTTATTTGCAGGAAAAGAAAGCAAAATAATAAAATAGAATGTATAGCTTAGAGATATTTTCCCTAAGGACAAGTAGGGTAAGGGTTAATTCCTCTGTATGCCATCATAAGAAAAGCCTTCGCAGGTATGCGAAGGCTTTTCTTATGATGTATTCGGCATAGCGACACAGCGATGCTCGGACAGTGAAAGTCTGTTATACGTTGGTTATAAGAGTGTTATCCCAAGGGCAAAGCAAATATTTTTGCGGTATTATGCCTTTGGGCAAATCTCTTATATGCAAAATGATGTGAGGTGAGCGTGCTGAAAAAAATTATTTTAGGTTATATTTTTTTAGCTTTATTTCAGACAAACTCTAAGATTAATCTTTGCAGCTGCAAAAAAATTGGCGGTATTTTCCCGTAATCATTAAGCTAATATGCAAGAATGCGGGGAATTGAAGGTTATTTGCGTTGGCATCATTATTGCATTAAAAGAAGGTAAGTAGTGGCAATAGGGTGCCAGTTTGGCAAGCTATTAAATATAGCAAGAGTGCAAAGCTTACTACATTCGCTATACTAGTACCTTATCAGCCCTAATCCAGTGAATACTGACGGTCTATTTTCCGCAACCCTTCGTTGTCGTCGGTCAGCATACTCCCGGTATGCCTCCCTCCTCCGCCTTGTGTTGCGAAAAATAGCCTCGCCATTATCCTACCGTTTTAGAGCTGACAAAGTATTAGAATATTTTGCACGTATTCGTAAAAGATGGAGGTAGGTACTATGGGTTATCCTTTTATTGAAATTGATCTTGATAAAATTACTGCTAATGCTCGTTTGATCGTTAACATGTGTAATGCTCATAATATCCAGATTGTCGGTGTGGCTAAAGCTGTGTGTGCGGATATCGATGTAGCTAAGGCTATGTTAGCTGGCGGAGTGCCTATGCTAGGGGATTCACGGGTTCAAAACCTTCGCAGGCTTCGAACGGCTGGTATTGATGTTCCGCTGCTGCTGCTAAGGATTCCAATGCCGAGTGAAGTGGATGAAGTGGTGAAAATTGCTGACTGTAGCTTAGTTTCTGAGCTTTCAACGATCAGTCAGCTGAGCCAGGCTGCCATCAAGGCTGGAGTTATTCATGACGTAATCCTAATGGTGGACATGGGAGATTTAAGAGAAGGAGTTATGCCGCAAAAAATTTTGCCTCTGGTTCAGCAAATCCTTTTGCTATCGGGAATACGTTTGCAAGGACTTGGCGCAAATTTTGCTTGTTATTCAGGCAAAATTCCTACACAGGAAATTCTTGAAAAACTTGTTGCGTTAACTCAGCAAGTTCGAGATGCGTTTGATTTGGCATTACCCATTATTTCTGGTGGTAATTCTGCTACTATTGACTTACTAATGACTAGTGCCATGCCAGCGGGAATTACTCAATTGCGAATTGGAGAAGGTATTTTACTCGGGCGGGAAACCCTAAAGCGGAATCCTATTCCGGGGGCTTACCAGAATTCTTTAATTCTACATGCTGAGATTGTCGAGGTGCAGGAAAAACCATCAGTGCCGTCAGGAGAAATTGCCCAAGACGCTTTCGGGAATATACCGGTACTTATTGACCGAGGTATCCGCAAACGAGCGATTGCAGCCATTGGTCGCCAAGATGTTGAAATCGATAATTTAACGCCAATATTAACAGGAATTGATATTTTAGGCGGTAGCAGTGATCATTTGATTCTTGATGTCAGTGATGCTGCTGAAGATATTACTGTCGGCAGTGAGGTTTGTTTTTATTTGCGGTATGGAGCTTTGGCTCATGCCATGGTTTCGCCCTATGTATCTCGCGTTTACAAACACGGCAATATTAAATAATGCATGTCATTGTTTAAGCAGATATATCATCCTTACTTGGGGGAATTTTCATATGAAATTTAAGGAAAATCTATTACTTTTACTTACGGCGGCCATCTGGGCGCCTTACTTAGCTTCTTTTACAAGCCGGCATACCAAATTTTATACGGTGGGATTTTCTCTGTTGCCATTGGGCATACCTTGCAAATCATTGGTCAGAGTTATACCTTGCCTTCTCATACTGCTACTATCCTTAGTATGCAGACGGTTTTTGCAGCATTTGGAGGTTATTTATTGCTTGGTGAGTTGCTGGGATTACAAGAGATCCTAGGATGCATATTCATCATAGTAGGAATGTTTTTGGCCACAAATACCTGCGCTTGCACAGAAAAGGTGTGCGAAGAGTTCTTCATTTTCATCCGAGGGCTAACCCCTGTAAGACTCTTAGCTTCGCATCATTAATAGTCTATAAGTTAAAACTCTATCTAATTAAGTTTTCTTTATAGTAAGCCTAGGTAAGGTGCCAAATGCTGCAAATAAATTTGCTCACTTATAAAGGGAGGTATATGTCTATAAATTATCGAATAGCAAATTTATATTTGCAGATGGTGCAAATTTTTTTGCAGATGTCGTTATATTTAAGAGAGTTATATAGAGTAACAACGAGCCAGGGAAGTGACATATGCCGTTACCAACACCCTCCTGATATTTTACTAACCTACGATTATATTGAAAATAGATATTTGATAATTGAGAAAATTAAATGAGATGAAAAAAATTATATTGTACTAGCTTAGCTTGGCATGAATGTTGCAATATGCAGTTAGTAAGCAAGTTGATAAATGTGCTTGCAAAAATTGGGGAGGTTTTATTATATGGAAACAGTAAAAGTAATTCTATGGGGCTTGGGTGCAATGGGAAGCGGTATGGTCAGAGACATTGTACAGAACAAGAAAGGAATTGAAATTGTGGGTGCCATTGGGCAAAATCCTCAAAAAATTGGAAAAGACCTAGGAGATGTCTTGGGACTCGAAAAAAAACTGGGAGTTATTATATCCAAAAGCCCTGGAGAAGTATTGAATAATACGAAGGCGGACGTGGTACTGCTTTCTACTCAGTCGCTTACCAAAGAGGTATTTCCAGAGATTAAGCTGATTGTGGAATCTGGCAAAAACGTTATCACGATTGCAGAGGAAATGTCAGCACCGCAAGTGGAAACACCTGACTTGGCAAAAGAGATGGATGCACTTGCCAAAAAGCATAATGTCACTATTTTGGGAACTGGCGTTAACCCTGGTTTTGTGCTAGATACATTGATTTTAACATTGACTGGTGCTTGTCAAGTTGTAAACAAAATTTGGGCAGCCAGAATTAATGATCTTTCCCCTTTTGGTCCGACAGTGATGAAGAGCCAGGGAGTTGGCACTACTTTGGAAGAGTTTAATAAAGGTGTAGAGAATGGCACGATTGTCGGACATATTGGTTTCCAACAGTCCATTTACTTAATTGCTAATTCCCTTGGCTGGAAGCTGGACAAAGTGGTAGAAAGCCGCGAACCTATTATTACTAAGGTTTATCGTGAAACACCTCATGTTCAGGTTCAGCCTGGTATGGTTGCTGGCTGCCGTCATATTGCACGCGGTTTTTATAATGATCAGGAGATTATTACGTTAGAGCATCCACAGCAAATTCATCCAGAGTTAGAAGGGATAAAAACCGGCGACTACATTACAATTGAAGGTACACCGACAATCAAGTTTGCTGATGAACAAGAAATTCCTGGAGGAATTGGTACAATGGCCACTGCTGTGAATATGATTCCGCAAGTAATTAATGCCAGGGCAGGCTTATTGACTATGCCAGAATTACCTGTGATTACTGCTCTAATGGGTGATGTACGTAAACTAGTAACAAGATAGAGAAAAAGGGATGTAATTTACATCCCCCTGTTATAGACAATACCCCTATTTGAGAATATGATTCAGACTGCCTTTTTGGGTTTCCTTATGGATTAGGATTGTTGCTTTATAAGTAGGAGTACAAAGGGAAAAATGTACAAATGAAGGAGGATAGTAGGCAGAGTGTAATCACTGGAAAATAAACGAGGGGGACTAATAATGAATGAAAAATTTAATGGAAAAATTGAGCAGGCTATAGCGCAGCAGGCAGGTTTGGATCGGGGGATGAAAAGTCGACATTTATTTATGATTACGCTGGGGGGCGTTATTGGAACCGGATTATTTCTGGCTTCTGGTTCCACAATAAATCAAGCTGGACCGCTTGGTAGTGTAATAGCCTATATGATTGGCGGCTTTATCATGTATATGGTCATGATGTGTTTGGGTGAACTCGCTGTGGCAATGCCTGTATCCGGTGCTTTTCAAACCTATGCGAGCATGTTTATTTCGCCTTCTATTGGTTACTTATTAGGCTGGCTATTCTGGTTAAACGGGGCGACAACGATTGGAATTGACCTCGTGGCAGCAGGTATGCTGCTAAATAATTTGACAGGAATTTCTGAATGGATTTGGGTACTCATATTTGGTGGTGTATTATTTGCTTTGAATTCCTTGCGGGTAGGGGTTTTTGGTGAATCTGAATTTTGGTTTGCAGGTATAAAGGTAGCAGCCATCGTTGCCTGTATTATAGTGGGTGGTTTGTCAATGATGGGATATATTGGCGGTCATGAAGCAATTGGCTTTAATAATTATTTTACAGATGGCATATTTCCTAATGGTGTAGGTGCAATTTTAATAGCTATGCTCACGGTTGCATTTGCTTTTAATGGGACAGAAATTATTGGGATTGCTGCTGGCGAAAGCCAAAATCCAGAAAAAACTATTCCCAAAGCGGTGAATGCCACTGCATTTAGAACGCTATTGTTTTATGTTCTATCGATGATTGTTGTTGCAGCTATTGTTCCATGGAGAGAAGCCGGCGTAAAAGACAGCATTTTTGCTGAAGTTTTTCAATATGCAGGCATCCCTGGTGCCTACACGATTATGACATTAGTGGTTATTACTTCGGCACTTTCTTGTGGCAATTCATGGGCTTATAGTGCCACCCGTATTTTGTGGGCAATGTCTAAAGATGGTATGGCGCCGTCTGCATTAAGCAAATTAAATAGTCATCAGGTTCCTATGAATGCGTTGATTTTGACTATGGCTGTTTCTGGCATGTCTTTGTTATGCAGTGTGTTTGCCGCAGATACAGTATACCTTTGGCTGATTTCGATTTGTGGGTTAGCAGGTGTGCTAGGTTGGATGGGTATATGTGCTTCCCAATATTGCTTCCGAAAGCAATTTGTTGGTAATGGAGGAAATGTAGATAATTTGAAATATAAAGTTCCTTTATTCCCCCTAGTTCCAGCTTTAGGTTTTTTCCTCAATGCCCTCATTGTAATCGGATTATGGTTTGATGATAGTCAGCGTATTGCGATTTATGCTAGCGTACCGTTTATTATCATTGTTATGATATATTATTATAAGGTTGTTTCGCCACGTCGGGGATTGATTCAGATGGAGAAGGCAGAACGCACAGATAATCAAGCGTGATTTCTGAATATTCATAAAAAAGAAGGGAGAGTTACTATGTCGCAAGCACAGAAAGGTGATTGGGTACAAATATATCAGGTGATTTTACCGGTGGGCGAACGTGCACCACAGGTGCCAGCAGAAACAGCAGGTGTTCCTTTGGAGATGTGGGTGAAAGGATTTTTAGAGGAAGAACAAGCACAAGTGGGTACTGATGTAACTATTCGTTCACTGGCTGGTCGCTTACTACAGGGACAGTTGGTAGCTATAAAACCCGATTATGAGGTTAACTATGGCTTTCCTCAACCAGAATTGTTAACGATTGGTGTTGAATTAAGGGCGATATTGGAGGGGAATGGTAATGTCTAATACTAGCTACCAAGCGGTAATTACTCGGAAACCGGAAATTATCAAAAAAGCAACGAATATTGATTATGCTGCATTTGAAAGTGGTGAGATTGGGTTTGATTATGAGCGCATGATGAGCCAGGTGGCATATAGTTTGAATAAGATTCGTCAAATACAACAGGAAACCGGAGTTGGCAATACGCCGTTACTGGAACTAAAAAATATTACGGCTTTGGCTAGACAGCTAGCTGGTCCAGGAAAGGGTGCCAGGATTTTTATCAAAGATGAAGCCTGCAATCCGTCAGGCAGCTTTAAAGCACGGCGGGCTTCGGTATCCGTTTATCATGCTAAACAGCATGGGTATAAAGGGGTTGTTGCTGCAACTAGTGGTAATTTTGGTGCAGCAATTGCTTCCCAAGCTGCCATGCGTGGCTTAAAAAGCATTATTGTTCAAGAAGTGTTTGACAGCCGTGGCATTGGACAGCCGGAAATATTGGAAAAAGGAAGAGCCTGTGAAGCATATGGTGCTGAGGTTATTCAAATGACTGTTGGTCCAGAACTTTTTTATCAATTCCTTCTTGTGCTGGAACAAACAGGCTATTTCAATGCCTCGTTATATACTCCATTTAGTATTTGCGGCATTGAAACCTTAGGAACCGAAATCGCAGAACAGACGTTATTGGCGACAGGGCGAAAGCCAGATGCCGTTGTTGTAACCCATGCTGGTGGCGGGAATGTGACTGGTACAGCGCGAGGCTTGCAACGGGCCGGTTGTGAAAGCAGCCAGATTGTTGCTGCTAGCGTTGACTTGAAAGGTCTGCATATGGCCAGTGACATTGATTTTAACCGCAAATCGTTTACTACCGGACACACTGGTTTTGGCATGCCGTTTGCGACTTCTCCTGATCGTGCGGATGTACCGCGGAATGCGGCACGACCATTACGCTATATGGATCGCTATGTAACGATTACGCAGGGTGAAGTATTTTATGTAACTGAAATGTTGGCTATGCTGGAAGGTTTGGAACGTGGACCAGCTGGTAATACGTCATTGACCGCTGCCTTTGTTATGGCTCAGCATATGGAACGTGATGAGGTTATTGTTGTGCAAGAAACGGAATATACGGGCGCTGGGAAACATCCTTCTCCACAGCTTTCATTTGCCAAAAAGAATGGGATTGAAGTGCGTCGCGGTAATCCAATCGAAAATGTGCCAGGCAAAGCGATCATTATCCCTGAACATCCTGGGCAAATCAATATCAAAGACATTAATTTGGGCAGAGTACGTCAATCTTATCTTCGTAATGCGCTAGGTAGTGTCGGTACTGGAGCACTGCATCCTCAGGATATTGAATTCTTGGCAGCTGAAACTAGGCTCGAAGCAGCAATCGTTGAGAAAAAAGTCCGTGAGTTACAAGCGAACCTGTGATGTTCGACAGGTTAATTCATTGGTTACAATTTGGTTTAGGGGGTGATCCCAGATATTTCTGGGAATTATATGCAGAGAAATGATGATTATTTACAGCGAAGAGTTCATCTAGCACCTTTGACGGATGAAGAATTAAAGGATCATTTTTGGGAATTGGCAAAACAACTAGTTGAGCCGCTGGTTGAACTGGCAGATACACATACTTCGCCGTCGGTGGAGCGTTCGGTATTGTTACGCATGGGATTTTCTAGTATGGAAGCCAAAGAAATTGTTCAGCATTGTGAGGAACAAGGACTTCTGGGCAAGGGGGCTGGTCATGCTGTATGGCGGCTAGCTGCATTAGAAAAGATAGACTATCGTGAAGCTGGCTTGCAGTTAGGTAAAGGTCAAGGTTGGGAGAAATTAGCGCAGTTTTGGGCAAAGGGGGGAGCATAATGATATTGAATCATGAAGATAAGATTTCGTTGGAAGCAATATTAACAGATTTACAGACATATCGTCCCAAACGCAAAGGCTGGACATGGCGCAAACCCCATGCAACTGGGAAAATCGGACCTTTTACCTATAAGCAGACATCGGAATCCCTTCAAGCGTCTGGAGGATTACCCGCATCCAAATATTTCAATAGTATTGATCCCCAGCCTGATTGTGTTATTACTACTGAAATAGCCTCAGGACGATTTGAGGACGATATCCGCCGTATGCGTATGGCAGCTTGGCACGGTGCAGATCATCTTATGGTTATTCGTACGGCAGGACAAAGCCACTTTGATGGCTTAATTGAAGGCACTCCTGAAGGTGTGGGCGGTGTGCCGATTACGCGCAAACAACTTCGCGCTACCCGCAAAGCACTAGACTATATTGAAGAGGAAGTCGGTCGCCCGATTAATTTCCATTCTTATGTAAGTGGTGTAGCAGGCCCAGAAGTTGCTGTGCTGTTTTCTGAAGAAGGAGTAAATGGAGCGCACCAAGACCCACAATATAATGTATTGTACCGCAATATCAATATGTACCGTTCCTTTGTTGATGCTGCTGTTGCCAAGAAAATGATGGCAACAAGTGGTATGGCCCAAATTGATGGTGCACACAATGCCAATGCTACGGCGCGTGAAGCGTGGAAAGTAATGCCGGAATTGATGGTGCAGCATGCTATCAATTGTCAATATTCTGTAATGGCAGGGATGCCCAAGGACAAGATTTGTTTGTCTACCGTGCCGCCAACTGCGCCGCCAGCTCCGTGTATTAGCTTGGATCTGCCCTATGCTGTAGCATTGCGCCAACTGTTCAAGGGTTATAGATTTCGCGCACAAATGAATACTAAGTATATGGAATCCTGCACACGGGAAGTTACAACTACCCATGTGCTGAATACGTTGCTTTCAAGATTGACCAGTGCCGATATTCAAAGCACGATTACACCAGATGAGGGCCGCAATGTTCCTTGGCATTATAATAACATTCATGGTGTAAATACCGCGAAACAAACGCTGCTTGGGCTAGATGGTATTATGGATTATGTCACTCTCAATTTTGACGGACCTCTGGGTGAAAAAGTTCGTGAATTAAAAGAACGAGCTTGTTTATTCATGGAAGAAATTGTGGCATCCGGCGGTTACTTTACGGCAGTGAGCCAAGGGTTCTTCGTAGATTCAGGTTTCTATCCAGAACGAGGTGGAGATGGTATTGCGAGGCAAATGAATGGCGGCGTTGGAGCAGGCACCATAGTTCCCCGGGATAAAGACTATATGGCACCGGTTTGTGATCACTTCGGTTATAATAAGTTGCCAGCAGATTGTAGTGTTACCGAACCATGTAATTTGATTGACGGTTGTACCTTATGCCATTCGGAAAAAATCCAGTGGATTGATGAACTGGATCCAGAAGATAATGTATATGAGCGGTTGGCTCAGAATGAAACAGAACGTAAAGAAGGGTTATTACGTCCAGAAGTACAGTGGCATGGTGACGGTATCGTTTGTATGACCATGTTTTTGCCGGCAGCGGAACGTGTGGCAGAATTTGCTGCAAAGGATATTGCGGAACGATTGGGATTAGAAGATGTTGAAGTTATTCACAAACAAGCCATGCATCCTTCAGAGGGAGCACTAATTGAAGTAAAAGGTAAGGTACCATTCGGTATCGATCCGGCGAAATTAGTGATTCCGCCTTTAGTTGAACCTCTAAGTGAAGAGGCAATCAGGCAATATGTTAGTGAGAATAAGTTGAAAATCGTGGCAGCCACAGTAGGGGAAGATGAGCATTCTGTTGGTCTAAAGGAAATCCTTGATATTAAGCATGGTGGGATTGAGAAATTTGGCATCGAATGTAATTATCTGGGAACATCCGTATCGGTAGAAAAACTAGCAGATGCGGCGGTGGAAATTGGCGCAGACGCGATTTTGGCTAGTGCAATTATCTCCCATTCTGATATTCATCGCATCAACATGCGGCGACTACATCAATATTGCCAGGAAAAAGGCATTCGACAAGATCTGATCGTTGTTTGTGGTGGAACACAAATTACGAATGAAATGGCCAAGGAAGAAGGCATGGATGCTGGCTTTGGTCGTGGTACGAAAGGCGTTCATGTAGCTAGCTTTTTAGTCGATCAGCATCGCGCAAACAAGAAAGGGTGAATAGGATGAAAACTGTTGATATGTTGGTTGCCGAAATTGGCAGCACGACGACTGTTGTAAATGCCTTTCATAGCATTGATACAGATGCGCCGATTTTTGTTGGGCAGGGGCAGGCAGCTACGACCGCATTGGCAGGTGATGTCACTATTGGTTTATATCAGGCAATTGCTTGTTTGGAAAAAAGGCTGGGGACTCAGCTCGCTTGGCAGGAGATGATGGCCTCCAGTAGTGCAGCTGGTGGGCTTAGGATGACGGTACATGGTCTGGTTTATGATATGACTGTGAAAGCGGCGCAGGAAGCGGCTTTAGGGGCTGGTGCGAACATTTATTGGGTGACAGCCGGCGAACTGAGTGATGCTGATATTGATACGATTGAACGCACTAAGCCGAATATTATCTTATTGGCTGGCGGGGTAGATTATGGTGAAAAAGCGACAGTAATTGCTAATGCCAGGCGTTTGAGTCATCTGACTTGTCCAATACCGATTATCTATGCTGGTAATAGGGCAGTTAGCGATGAAGTATGGCAGATACTGACTGCAGGTGGTATACCAGTGACGATAGTCGAAAATGTTTATCCGCGGATTGATCAGTTGAATATTGAACCAACCCGCCGGGAGATTCACGATGTGTTTGAAAAACACATCGTCGAAGCTCCTGGTATGCAAAAAATTAGGGAATTGGTGAATGGAAGCATCATTCCGACACCAGGAGCTGTCATGAAGGCTGCCCAATTGCTACGTGAAAGTATCGGGGATTTAATGGTCTTAGATGTGGGCGGAGCGACTACCGATGTTCATTCTGTAGCAGAAGGTGATCCGGAAATCACAGCCATGCTGGTTGGTCCGGAGCCATTTGCTAAACGCACGGTAGAAGGCGATTTGGGAGTCTATGTAAATGCTGATAATGTACTGGCACTTTGTGACAATAGTAAGCTTTGTAAACAGCTAGACTGTACACCACAAGAATTGACTGCTTTACGGACACCACTGCCGGCTACTGATAAAGAAAAATTATTTGCAGGTTATTTGACGGATATGGCTGTACAGACAGCCGTAAATCGGCATGTTGGTAATATTGAGCATATTTATGGTCCAACCGGAAGGTTAACAGTTGCTAGAGGTAAAGACTTAACTGGAGTTAAATGGATCATCGGCACAGGCGGGGCATTGACTCGTTTGCCGGTGGGACTGGATATTTTGGCAAATATTAACGCGCCGTCTAGTAGTAATTTGTTGCTGCCACGGCAGGGGCACGCTCTGGTTGATCGGCATTATATTATGGCATCTGCTGGAATGTTAGCCCAGAAGTATCCCCAGGCAGCTTTGGGTATATTGCGGCAAAGTTTTTTCGATGACTAAACCGCTCTAAGACTCCCCATCTTCTATCTCGTTAACAGAATGTAATCCCCTTCCCCTCTGGTCAGCAGGATAACAGTCTGTAGAACTCGAAGTAAGTTCGCTCTAAGGGTCTCTAGACCCAAGGCTCACTTATATAAGTGGGAGTTAAGAGCGGCTAATTTCGGCTAAGATTCAGGTGGAGTTAAAACTCCATCTGAATCAAGTCTTTTTATCTAACATCTCGGGTTTTCGAGAGATACATTGATAATGTGGGAGGAAATCGCAGATGGAATTAATAGTATATACATTAAATTCTTTTGCAAAAACAGAAGATGGAGGAAATCCTGCAGGTGTTGTATTACAAGCAGATGGTCTTTCAGATGAAGAAATGTTAAGTATCGCACAGCAAGTTGGCTTTTCTGAGACAGCATTTGTGCAAGAGTCAGAGAAAGCAAATTATAAAGTACGTTTTTTTACTCCTAATTCTGAGGTGGATTTATGCGGTCACGCGACAATTGCAACGTTTACCTTGTTAAAAATTAAAAAAATTATTGAAGATGGAATTCTGTGCCAAGAAACAAAAGCGGGCATTTTAAATATTGAAGTTCATAATGATAAAATTTACATGAACCAGAATACTCCAGAGTATTTTAATATCATTGATAAAAATGAGATTGCAGATAGTTTAAATATTACTCAGAATGATTTTGTTTCTCACTTGCCTGTTCAGATAGTTTCTACTGGGCTAAAAGATATAATGATTCCTATCAAAAGCTTGGATAGGTTATTAGCGATAACACCAGATCTTGAAAAAATAACTGCTTTAAGCAAGAAGTATAATGTAAGTGGTTTTCATGTTTTTTCGTTAGAAACTAAATTTGATTCTACTGCACACTGTAGAAATTTTGCACCTCTTTATAATATAAATGAAGAGTCTGCTACGGGCACATCAAATGGAGCTTTAGCTTGTTATTTGTATAATCATGGGATTGTTAATAAAGAACAATCCTCTGAACTTATATTTGAACAGGGATATTCCATGCAGAAACCCTCTGAAATATTAGTTCGACTAAAGATAGATAAAAATAAAATTTGCGAAGTAAAAGTTGGAGGAACGGCTATTATAAAGCAAGAATTGAGCTTGGGCAAACCAATTTTTCCTTCAGTAATACTGGAGGAAAAAAGACCAAGACAAAAGCCTTGATCGATATAACATCTCGGGTTTCCGAGAGAGTACATATCAAAAGAAGAGGTAAAAACGGTACTAGAGAGGGCAAATGATTTTGTCAGTAAACATTTTTCCTTTATCTTTTATCCGAGGACTAAGATTCAGGTGGAGTTAAAACTCCATCTGAAACAGATCTTCTTTATTTTAGGTTATATTTTTTAAGTTTGTACTGTAAAAGCTGGCGAGTAAGTCCTAAGGACTTTGCCGCCCATGTAATATTGCCGTTTGACTTGTTGAACGCGGCGCAGATTAGTTCTTTTTCGATGGTCTCTCGATGTTCGATTAATTTTGTGGGTTCGGTACAAATTATATTGGCTGCCTGTGAAGATTTTGATACCGTTAGTAGATTAGACAAGAATAATGCCGGTAGGTGGTGCATTTGTATTTCTTGTTCTGTCGATACAAGGTTCATGGCTCCTTCAATTGCATGCTGAAGTTCTCGTATATTGCCTGGCCATGAGTGCTGGTAAAAAGCGTCTAACACCGTGGATGAAACTTTCTTTATATCCAATTCCAAACTCTGATTATATTTTTCAATAAAGTGATCGATGTAAATTGGAATGTCCTCTTTATGTTCGCGCAGAGGGGGTATGTGAAGGGTTACAGTGCCAAGACGATAATAGAGATCTTCCCGTAGTTGTTTTTGGGCTATTGCATCAAAAGGATTCACGTTTATTGCGGAAATAACTCGGACATTAATAGCTATTTCATTTGTTGCTCCCACTCTGCGAATGGAGTGTTCTTGGAGTACTCTCAATAGTTTAGCCTGTAGATTAATGTTCATGGAGTTAATTTCATCGAGGAGCAAAGTTCCACCTTGAGCTTGCTCAAAAAAACCCGGTCGGTCAAGGGCACCGGTGAACCCCCCTTTGGCAGTTCCGAAAAGCAATCCTTCTAGCAGATGTTCTGGCAGAGCCGCACAGTTTATTGCAACAAATGGACCTTGCTTGCGAAGGCTGGCATTATGAATGCTTTGTGCAAACAACTCTTTTCCTGTTCCTGTTTCACCATACAATAGTATATTTGATGAGGAGCGTGCCACCCGATTTGCTTGTACCTTCACGGTTTTTAATGCATCAGAGTTTCCAATGATATCAGAAAAAGTATAGCGGGTGCTAAAAGGTTGTGCTACATTCAGCACATTCTTCTGGGCAGATAGGTTTTGTTGCAAGTCAATGATTTTTTCGGCGAGCATCTGAATAAAGGTGATATCTTTGGCGATTTCCAGAGCTCCAAACAATTCATTGTTAAAGTATATCGGTGTAGTGCTGTTTACTGTGATGACTCTTTTATTTTGAGCAGTAATATAAGTTTGTCGTCGGTCATTTAAAGGTCTCCCCAATTTTAACGCAGTAATGAGCGTACTGTTTTCTGCTTCCAGATAAGGCATTGTGTTTAGCAATTTCTTGCCTAGTATATTGTTGACGTCTTCGCCTTCTAATTTTGCCATCATACTATTATATACAATTGTTGTCTCTTGCTTATCAATTACCTGAATACCTACATCCAAGCTATTTAAGATTGTTTCATATAATAATAATTTTTGTTCAGCGATTGCCAGCTGTTCTCTTAGTTTATGTTCTTGATCCATTACTAGTTCTTTGGATTTAGTCATATTTTGCTCCCCCATATAAAGGTATCATATTTTCAATATTCTGCATTTTGTAAAAAAATTCCTATCTACCAGACATTGGTAATCAAATTTATATTTTGAATATTCCCGTATAAAGTTATAAAAGTAATATGAAATATTAGACTCCGATAAAACCATCAGTCTAGTAGTGGCGATTGGTCCTGTTATTATGATGAAATTTATTGCAGAAACAACCAGACCCTATGGGGTTCCAATTCTGAATTTGTATTAGAAGTAGACATTGTTATTTTGCCTTGGTCAAGGTCCTAATCCTTTAGTACAATCTACCACAAAAGGATTAGAGACGAATAAAAAGTGCAATATTGCTGCTCACGAAGAAACCAGCGTTACCAGTAAACTAGGTGTATTTGCTGGTAGTGATATTGTAACTGGTGCAGCGACTGTTGTTTTGGCCATGGGGGCAGGAAAGAAGGCTGCAGCAGCCATTGACAGCTACCTGCAAGAAAAGAAAGCAAAACAAGAAAACAAAATTCAGGTGGAATTCAAAATCCATCTGAAGTTAAGTAGATTATAGAGATCTTCTTAACTTCCAGTGTAGAAGGAGAGTTTAGGGTGGCTGATGATCGAATAAAATAGTTGACAATTATAGCATTATAGTATATTATATAAATGTTGCTGAAATTAATACGACTCACTAGCTCAACTGGCAGAGCAACTGACTCTTAATCAGTAGGTTCGGGGTTCGATTCCCCGGTGTGTCACCAGTAAATTCAAGCCTTCGCAGGTCATGCGGAGGCTTTTTTATTTTAATCGTTGCCAAAACCGTTGCCAATGGTGGGCATAAAAAAATATACAGCACCAATCTGCACTAATCAATAGTATTCATTTCTTAAACTTACTTTCTATACTTTTTATAGAATCGCGTTTTTCTAAGGGAATAAAATGAAAATATGTTTTATAAGTTATTGTGATATCGCTATGACCTAATCGCTTTGATACATATGAAATATCTTCGTTTTCCGCTAATAAGTGGCTGGCGTGTGTGTGGCGCAAGCAATGGAAGGTGAGTCTAGGAAGTCCACAATCAATACAGAAACCGGGAAACCATGACGAAGGGGTATCAGGATGAATAGGTTGTCCATTGTTCCTGCAAAATATTAATTTATTGTCGGTGTATTGCGGTATACTTTCGTCTCTTTCCTTGTTTTCCGCATTATTTGCTTCTGCATCTTTTTTAGCTTTTTCTTGTTTTTCCTTAACTAAATTTAATATATCAAGCACCTCGCTAGTGACTTCAATTATGCGTTTGTTTTTATTCTTAGTGGATTTATATATGCAACCATTGTCGGGGGTGTATGATATAGAACGTTTAACAAAAATCGTTGATTTGTCAAAGTCAACACTATCCCATGTTAAAGCTAATAATTCACCGCGCCTCATTCCCGTCCGGAGGGCTAGTGCTACCAATGCGTAATAGTCAGTGTCTATGGTATGACGCTCCAACGTGGTTATTTGCTCTGCTGTGAAGACTTTTACAAGGTCTTCGTCTTCATCAAAATCTTGATCCGGCGGTTCTGGAATAGTAATCTTATCCGCAACATTCCTAGGTAAAATTTCATCTTCATACACAGCATGGTTGAGAATGCGCCTAATTACTTGATGGTGATATAAAACAGTTCTTTTGCTTACTGGTTGGCCTTTTTTGCTATCTTCCTCTCTGCCAGCCAATCTGCCCTCTTCATAAATTCGCTGATAAAAATTCTTTAATTGGGATCGAGTTAAATCTCCAATTTTAGTATTACCGATCCAGGGTACTATGCGAAGGTCTATACATTTTTTATAACTTGTAAATGTCTTAGGGGCCAATCTTTTCGCTTCTGGTGTTTTAAGCCAGTTGGTGAAGTATTGTTCTACAGTTAAATTAGGCGACTTGATAAATGTTTTATTAGCTATTTCCCCTAAGATAATATCTAGTTGGCGTTGCGCTTCACTCTCGTCATCGGTCTTTACGGATTTCGACCAACGTTTTCTTATGCCCGTTTCGGGATCAATTCCTTCATCGATTATTAGAGTATAACTACTTTTATGACGGTTTTCTATGCGACCTTTTGCCATTTTTACCTCCAATTTATAATTAAGACACAGCTTATCCATTTTTATGGGGCTGTGTCTTTTTTTATTTCTATCTATTTTTTAAATGCAATAATTCCAGTGGTACTCCGCTGTTTGCTGCAAGATGAGATAATGACACGTCCTGATGTTCATACAGCAAGGTATCTGGTAATAACAGTTCAACAGCAAATTCGTTTGCTTCTCGCTCAATTTTAGAAATAGAAAAAAGAGTATTTTTTCTAAGAAAAGGCGTGTTTACTTCTGGATGAAAAATAGAATGCCCTAGTTCATGAGCGCATACAAATTGTTGTTCCGATTCGTTAAGTTCTTGATTGATATGAATTATTTTAATGCGTTTGTATGTATTAAAGTATCCCAAGGTATCTTTTAACCTTTCAAAAAGGATAACTACGCCCATCTCCCTAGCGATTTGGAAAGGGCAATTTGTGTGGAATTTTTTAATTAATTTTTTCGCCATTTTTTTACGCATCTACGAAAACCCTCCCTTGAGGCTATTTCTTATATTTATTAGGTGTGAATTTTTTCTTTGCCATTTGTTTGGCGAGGCGCATTGAGTTTTCTAAAGAAATACGCAACAATTCCTTGCTTTCTTCATCTAAAGGCTCACCATCGTAAAAAGACATAGCTTCTTGGTTCTCTAGATTAGAGAGCATTTTTTCTAAGTCGCGGGCAATGTCTCGCTCTTCTTTTGGCAATAGAGAGGATTGAGGTAACTTTTCCTTTAGACCTTCACCATCATTATCTTTAAGCAGTTCACTCATAGTAACACCCAAAATATTGGCTATGTTTTCCATTAACTCTAAACTGGGATTTCTTTTGTTATTTATGACATAACTTAGATGGGTTGGGCTTATACCCAATTTTCCAGCGAGTTCTTTAGCTGGAATTTTATTTTCCATCATAATATTGCGAAGATTATCGCCGACCATAAAATCACCTCACAAACTGTTAGTTTATCCAATTATAAACTAACAGTTAATATAATGCAATGAAATATTGAGATATATTGAGGAAACATGAGAAAATAAACAATAGGTTTATTTAATTGATGAAATATGATAAACTATAAGTTTATTTGAAGGTTTCAACAAACTATGAGTTCATGATAAGATAAACTCACAGTTTAAGAAAGGACGGTGATTCCGTGAACAACATTGACAAAATCAGATTAAAGAAGCACTTAAGTTATGGTGTTATTGCCAAGGAGGCAGAATTAACCCCAACTTATATTCACCTATTGGCAAAAAGTAAACGCACTAATCCAAGCTTAGATGCAATGAAAAAAATATCACTAGCACTAGGAGAGAAAGTAGGATATGTCTTTCCAACAACCTGAAAAAACAAATGAATTAAAAAAGGAGTGCTTATATGACTTGCAAATGTGGCATAGACCTTACGCCAAAAGCGAAATTTTGCCCTGAGTGCGGAACGCCTGTCCCAAAACCAGAACCATTAAAAGAATCCAAAATAGAAGAAATTCTCACCACTTATGAAGCAGCTGAATTCTTGAAAATATCTCGTTGGAAGATATATGACTTAATCCGTAAAAAGCAAATTCCATTTAAAGAAGTTGGAACGCAAAAACGATTTGTAAAAGCGAGATTGATTGAATGGATGCAAGTCTAACCTCTATTTATTGCCACAGTATATCTTCTATTTGAGGAAAAGGAGCATAACCACATGACAGGTCGCTACTCAACAATAATGGCTCTGCAATATCACCGAAAGGTAGTACATAATCTCAGCCGCATGAAAAGTCCCGAAGTAAGCAAGATGATCAAACGTCATGCGAAAACGGTGGACAGGTTGAGCAAAAAAATTAAAACGAAAGGATGGTCGATAGCGTGACCGAGTTAACAATCATTAATCAAAACGGCAAATTACTGGCTAATAGTCGGCAAGTTGCTGAAATGATAGGCAAAGAGCATTCTCATTTAATGAGAGACATTCGAGGATATATAAGTATTTTAGACCCCAATCCAAAATTGGATTCGGCTAGATTCTTTATTGAAAGTACATATTTAGATTCTCAGCAGCAAGCAAGGCCTTGTTACCTACTAACTCGCAAAGGTTGCGATATGGTAGCCAATAAAATGACAGGTGAGAAAGGAGTACTATTCACCGCTACATACGTTACCCGCTTCGAAGAAATGGAACAGCAATTAACTCAACCGCAGCAGCTTACCCGAATGCAGATTCTTGAAATAGCAATGGCGGCAGAAAAGCAAGTGGTAGAGCTACAAGCAACCATTACCGAGCAAAGGCCAAAGGTATTACTAGCCAATTCCGTAACAGCCAGTAAAAAGTCAATCCTAATCGGTGAACTAGCAAAAATCCTCAAGCAAAACGGCATAGACATAGGCCAGAATCGTTTATTCGAATGGCTAAGAAGCAAAGGTTACCTTGGCAGGAAATGCGGTGACAACTTCAATTTACCAACTCAAAAGGCAATGGAAATAGGGCTGTTTGAAATAAAGAAAACCGCCATAAACCATTCAGATGGGATTCGCATTGAACGAACTACCAAGGTTACAGGCAAAGGGCAGCTATATTTTGTTAATAAATTTTTGACCAAAGAACTAGCAAAAATTTAGGGGGTGTTAGAGTGGCCCAAGTACAGATTACCGTCCTAAAACAACGATCTCAAGACAATAAGTACTTAAGCTTTATATTAGGCGTAGTAATGACCACCTGGATAGCATGGTAAAAATGAGAAAAAGCCCGTTTGCAGACGGACTTCTTCGGGAACATATGAAATCAGATTACTAAAATTATAACTCATAAAGGAGATAAAAAGCAAATGAAGATAAATGCAATTGAAATTAATAAATTTATTGGTATTGATATATTGAGGTATAACCCGGGTAATTTGACTGTTTTTATAGGCCCGAAAGGTAGTGGAAAGTCTAGCGCATTAGAAGCAGTTGAAACGGCTGTAAGTAACACTAAGCGGCGTACTGAGGTTATAAGGCATGGTAGTGACGAAGCTACTATATTTGTCAAAACTGACACTGGATTAGAGATTGATAGACGAATCCGCGACAATAAAGCCGATTACTTAAAATTACGCCAAGAAGGTCAAGGGATAAAATCGACTGAATCTGAATTGCGGAAATATGTATCTGGAGATATATTCAGACCGCTTGATTTTATTGATATGAGTCCACAAGAACAGACTAAAATCATCCTTAGCATGATTAAAATGCAGTATTCAGACAAAGAGATAAACGGCTGGTTTGGTGAAGATGTAGACGTTTTAAGCAATATTAATACATCTAAGCACCTATTGCAAATTCTGAGAGATATTGAAAGTGCCAAGTATAAAGAACGCGAGGAAGTAAATCGAGAAATTAAATCCTTAGAAATAGATGTAAAGAATATCGAGGCAGCATTGCCAGCTAATTACAATGGCGAAGAGTGGAAAGTGTTAAAAGTCCAAGATTATTACAATAAGGTTGCCGAGGCTCAAAAGACTAATAACCTCATTGCCGAAGCTGAACGGCTACAGACGGGAATTACCGATAAAATTGAATCTCTTAAAACTACTGCCGAAGGTGCTAAGTCTAAAATACAAATGAAGTTTACCGAACAACGGCAGGATCTGAAAGACATTATTGATTTGTCAAAAAACAAGATTGAAAAAGCGCAAAATACAATCGATTCTTCTACCAGTAAATTAACAATCGAGCAGCATAATTTAACCACTAAGATGAATGACGAAATTGCCGCAATTAAAGAAAAATACGCCAACTTAGGCATACAGCTAGTTAAAGAAATTAACAAAGAAAACACCGAACAGCAAGAAATTATTAGTCAACAAAATCAAAGAATAGCCGCTAAAGAACAGGAAATAACTTCACTTTCGGATCTTGAAAAACAAGAACTGAAAGCCGAAGATACTGCAACGGAATCTGCAATTGAAAAAGAAAATTTGCGAGTTGGGACAGCGACTGAATGGTTAAAAAACCATCAAGTAACCGATATTGAACCGCTACAGGTTGAAGCTGATAAAGTGGCAAATATGCAAAGTTATCTTAGAGAATGGGATCGTATGTTAGATATTCGAGATGGTAAATTAGCCACTAAAAAAGCCTATAGTGACACCTTAACCAATCTTATCAACGTCGCTAGAAATAAACCTGCCGAGCTATTAAAACAGCATAAATTGCCAATTGATGGTATTTCAGTAGACGAAAACTCAATGATTAGAATTAACGGAACTTTACTGGACGGTCTATCTGATGGCGAAAAATTAGAGGCTGCATTTAAGATCGCCTTGCAGCGTATGGGTGAGATGCGGATTATATTTTTAGATGGGTTTGAAAAACTCAACAAAACCGAACAAGATAAAATTGCCGACATTTGTGAAGATAACGACATTCAAGCGTTTGTGACAATTACTAAGGATACCGAAAGCGGAGAATTTGAAATCAAGGAGAGTTTATGATGGCTGATTTTACATATGAATCCCCTGCAACAATTAACAGTAGTTCCAATTTAAAGCCTGTAAATACAGAGGCGGCAATTAGTAGACAGGCCCAGGAAGTACAGGCGGCAATGGTAGTCGCTAAACGCTTTCCACGTGATGAAAATGAAGCGTATTCAAGAATAATTCAGTCTTGCAAAAGAAAATCTCTAGCTGAACAAGCCGAATATGAGTTTCCTAGAGGTGGGCAGAAAGTTGTTGGACCATCAATCAGACTAGCGGAAACTTTGGCCAGAAATTGGGGCAACTTGGATTATGGTGTTATTGAATTAGAACAGCGCAACGGCGAAAGTACTATGATGGCTTACGCTTGGGATTTAGAAACAAATACACGGCAGACTAAAGTGTTTGCTGTAAGGCATGAACGTAAAGCAAAAGGTAAGATGAATTCTCTTGATGATCCTAGGGATATATATGAACTTGTTGCAAATAACGGTTCAAGGCGTGTTCGTGCTTGCATCCTTGGAATCATTCCTGGCGATATTGTGGAGGCTGCCATTGATCAATGTAGAGCTACTTTAAAGACCGGCAATGCAGAACCATTAAATGACCGCATTAGAAAAATGATTGTTACCTTTGAAGAGAAGTTCCAAGTTTCAAAGGAAATGCTAGAAAAGTATATAGGGTGCGCTGATACGGCATTTAGTGAAAATGATGTAATAAGGCTTGGCAAGGTTTTTAACTCCTTGAAGGATGGTATGGCAAAGCGTGAAGACGTTTTTAACTTAACAAAGCCTAAACCAGCCAGCGAAGAATCCCCCTTTAAAATGACTGATGATGAGGTGTTAAAAGATGCAATTAAATAGCGAAAATTATTTCTCACTAGAAGCTGACAGGGAGTATTTCTCTGTCAGTCAGGTAAAAAGCTTTTTAGCGTGTGAAGCAAAACAAATGGCATTACTGAATGGTGATTGGCAGAAAGAAGATAAAAAAGCATTCTTGATAGGCAGCTATGTACACGCTTGGAATAGCGGTGATTTGCAAGAATTTATCAGTAAAAATTACAGTAGTATTTATAAGAAAAACGGTGAAATGTACGCTGATTTTATTGCAGCAGACCAAATGATAAATACCTTAAAGAATGATAAATTTATCGAACGAATGCGCGAAGGTGAAAAAGAATTAATCTATACGGCTGAATTGTTTGGAGCTAAATGGAAAATCGCTGTAGACATAATAAATGATGAATTAGAATATTTCAATGACATTAAAACCGCACGTTCCATTCGTGAAAAATATTGGGATGAGGAAACAAGGCAGAAGGTAAATTTCATTAAGAATTACAGGTATGATATTCAAATGGCTGTGTACGCCGAGGTTGTGAGAATTAATAAAGGCTTAGATTACTATTACCACCCTCATATTATCGCCGTAGACAAGCAATCAGTGCCTGATAAAGAGATTATTTACATGGGCCGTGAGTTTATACCGGAAGTTTTACAAGAAGTAAGCTCATATATGCCGCGCTTGATTTTAGTTAAAGGTGGTAATACAGAGCCTGCCCGGTGCGGTAAGTGTGATTATTGTCTAAGTACTAAAAAGATAACGGAAGCTATTTTCTGGACGGATTTGTAATTGGAGGTACAACATGCTAGGAAAACGTAAATTCACTGATTCGGAAATGAAAACATTGCTAAAGTCTATGACCGTAATTATAGACACTCGCGAAAACGTAAATCAGCATATTACAAACTATTTAACTAAGGCAAAAGTTCCTTTTAAGAAGCAAAAGCTTGATGCAGGTGACTACTCTATATTCTTACCTGCAAATAAAGACCTCAATATACCAGTAGATATTTATTATACGGATGAAATAGCCTTTGAACGCAAAAATTCTCTTGAAGAAATATCTTCAAATCTTACAACTGGTCGCCAACAATTTGAATCTGAATTACTCAGAAATAAATGTGAGTTTTTCACCTTGCTAATTGAGGGCGGCAGCTATGACAAGATTTTAAGCGAGGATTATAAGACGCAGTATGACAAAAAATCATTCTTGGCAACGTTGGCAGCTTTCAAAATGAGATACAAGATACATATTGAGTTTATAAGTAAAGAGGAAATTGCGGGCCATATGTGCAGACAGTTTTATTACTTCTTGCGCGAGAAGCTGAAAGAAGGAGCTATGTCGCATGAACCAGCAACCATGCCTCTGCCCAACCTGCCAGAATCATAAAGAGTATTGCAAGTATTACGGAGAGTGTCTTAAGACTTGCGGTGAGTGCGATAAAGTAACGAGTTGCCCAGAATATACGGAGATTTTAGGGGCCTCAGAACCCCTAGACTCCACAATATGAGCATACCCAATTCACGAAAAATTATACATAGGAGTTGATAAAGTGAGTGGGTGATAAATAAAAAACCTTCCATAAATTGGAATAAAGAATTATCAATAAAGTTTGTCGGTGATATATGGGCGTTGGCTTATTATGCGCTGATCGATGCTGGTAAAAATGATAAATTGTTGCAAATGCAAGATTCTTTAAAAGCAAACCAAGAACCGAAGGAAGTTTTTAATATTATACAGCGGTTCGTTGATATTGAAGGGGTTAGAAGTAAGATACCTCGTAGACGTAGATAATTTAGCAGTTAGTAGGCGGTGAAACTATGGCAGAAATCAAGTGGATAAAGATAACCACGGATATGTTCGATGATGAAAAAATTGATTTTATCAGTAGTTTGCCAGAAGGAGATTCATTAATTGTAGTGTGGGTTAGATTGCTCACAATGGCAGGTAAAAACAATGCTGGCGGCTTTATCTTCCTTACAGAAAATATTCCTTATAGCGAAGATATGCTATCTAACAAATTCAAGAAACCATTAAACGTAATAAAGTTAGCACTTAGAACTTTTAAAGACCTAGAAATGATTGATTTTGATGATAGCGGAAGGTTGTTTATATCAAATTGGGAGAAGCACCAAAATATTGAAGCCCTAGATAAAATAAGGGAGCAAACAAGGTTAAGGGTGGCTAAATATCGCGAAATAAAACAGTTACAATGTAACGTTACAGTAACGGAAGAGGTAACGCCAAGTAACGCAACAGATAAAGAAATAGATAAAGAAATAGATAAAGAAGTAATACCTTGTCAGGATATTATTGATTATCTAAACCAGAAAGCTAGTACTAAATTTAGGGCCACTGATAAGCATAAAGAATGCATTCGCGCTAGATGGAAGGAAGGGTACGGCTTTGATGATTTTAAAACTGTTATTGATAAGAAATATAAAGAGTGGGCCGGAACGGAGCAAGCGAAATACATAAGGCCCATTACCTTGTTTGGCACTAAGTTTGACGGATATTTAAACCAAGTTGAGGGAGGTTCAAAGGTTGGAGCGTATCAGCAATCCACTAGAAAGGCTAAGGCAACAAATATTACGAAACCCTCCACGCCAACACGTAGCCGAAAAGCTAGTGAGTGGGAAGACTGATTGTCCACACTCTATACAGCATTGTGAGAATTGCGTAGATGGCGTGTATAACGATTATGAGGGCAATCGCATCAAATATCTAACTAGCGAATGTCGTAAGCAGCAGGTAAAAGCAAAAATGCTATCTGAAAGCGGATTGATCGGCAAGGATATTACGGAAACTTTTCAAAAGGCAAAAATCGACAGTTACAATAAGGGGCCTTACAATTACCTGCAAAACAAGTGGAATCGCGCCGAATGGCTTTATATTTGGAGTCGCGAGAATGGCACAGGAAAGAGTTATACCGCCAATGCTATTGCCAATATGCTGCTGGACGAAGGTATACGCACGTTGGTAAAGCGTGAGGTTGATATGGCAAATGAGATACAAGAGACATTTAGTGATAAATCAGGCGAGTGTGAATATGCGCTAATGGGCAAGTGGAAAGGCGTTGCGGTATTGATAATTCAGGACGTTGGTAAATATGGTTGTAAATCTGAATGGTGGCCCCAACGTATATATGACATTATCGACTACAGGCTTATTAATAACAAAACTACGATCTTTACTTCTAATTACAATATTGAGTATCGGGATATTATTGAACAACGTTTCGGCGAAAATCACGGAGGCGCAATCTTTTCCAGGCTCAATGGGCTATGCACCATATTCGAAATGGACGGGGAAGACCGAAGAATAAAAAATTAAAGGATGGTAGATAAAAATGGATTTAAATAAATTAGTTAACGAAAGTTTAGCAAAAATTCAACAGGATGGATTTGTTCAGAAAGTGGTGGAGAAGCAACTAAAAAGCACGATTGAAAGTATTGTTGATGATTTATTCAGGAGCTATAGCGACTTTGGCAAGAACCTCAAGAAAGAAATTGAAAGCCAGTTAAAGATTAATCTAAATGAGCTTAATCTTGCTGGTTATAATGTCATGGTTTTAAACGCTGTCAAAGAAAAGTTGGATGAAGCAGTTACTATTCAAGGGGTAGAAAAAATACAGCAAGCACTTGATGCAATGCTTGGTGATGTAAAGAAAGAATATAAATTATCTGAACTGATAAAGAAAATGAAGGAAGAATCTAATGAATATGGTGACCATAACGGAGAAGAAATATCATTCCATATTGACTCTGACAGGAGAATTTTAACGTTCATTTCCTTTGATGAAGAAGACGGGCAAAGTGAATATGAATGTAAATACAGGCTTTCCGTTAGCAAGGACGGCAAAGTTACTTCTGTAAAAATCGGGAACAAAGAATTAAAAAACAGCGTAATTATGGGCGGTCTTTATGGACTTGATGAAACTTTATTTAAGATATATGCAAGTGGCGCAAAACTAATTATTGATGAAGATGACGTTAATCTTGAGTATGGCTATGGTGATGAAGATGAATAAATTTATAGGAGTCGGAAGGTTAACCCGTGATCCTGAAATACGCTATACGCAAGCAGGCAAGGCGGTAGCCTCTTTCAATATAGCAATAGATAGCGGGTATGGTGACAACAAGAAAACTGACTTTGTGCCAATAGTAGCATGGGACAAACTAGCCGAAGTGGTAGGCAATAACTTGGGTAAGGGCCGCAGGATATTAGTCGAGGGACGTTTACAGATTAGGGACTATGAGAAGGACGGAGTAAAGCGCAGACAGGCTGATATAGTGGCGCAAAACATTGAGTTTCTTGATAGTAAGAATCCTGCCAGTAATAGGGCGGCAGACGATGGCAGTCCCATGGATAAGTTCGGTACAGAGGTCTTCCCCGAAGAAGAGATTCCCTTTTAGAATATTCTGATAATTAATAATAAGGAGCGATATTATGCGCGATAATAAGCGAGCGGAAAGGGTAGAAACAATAAACAAACTTATTGAGAAAGTTGCTTCATGTGGTCGTAATTTCTTTTTAAAAAGAAATGGTATCTGTAGATTTGAATTAATTAATGGCAAACCGAGATATATAGACACTTACAATAATGAAACAATTTACCCTTATGGAGAAAGAGATGGTAAGTTTAACGGCGGCAGTACTTTATGGGAATTGATTAAAGAATTTAGAGCATTCATCATTGATGGAGAGCAGTTAGAATATTCGGGGTTGTACGTTCCTTATTGGGGATACCCGCAAGAAGACATGAATTTAATTAGGGAGTTTGCTAAAAATATCGGATATTTAAAATGAAAATTGGAGAGTGACACTAATGTTTGATTTTACTAGTGCAAATTTAGATAAATTAGTTATTCATCAAGTAGGTAATAAATTGCGGGATGAAGGGATTCATACCTCTCCCGCTGTTTACGAAATGAAAGACGGCAATGTAGAAGAGTTGTTATTAAAATACTTTCTAACCTCTTTCAAAGATAATTCACTTTATAAGTTCTTCAATGAAACGGACGTCCATTTAAATGAGCTATATATGCGTGTGAGTGATATTTTCATCAAGCCTGAAACTTTTTACGATCATTCCATTAATATTTTAAAACACTTATACGAAAAGTCTTCACATCCTCAAATTAGAGGCGGGGAATTCTATATGGCTTACTTCAAGGACTGCATTATAAATGATCAAAGGACGGATGCAGTTGGGATTTTTAAGACAGAGAAAAAGGAAACATACCTGAAAATTACCAAGTATGCCAATGAGTTTATGGTAGGTAGTGAAAAATGCATTGACGTTAAAAAGTTAGATAAAGGTTGCATTGTTTTTAATGTAAATTCTGAGGACGGTTATCGAGTGGCAATTGTGGATGCAGTCAATAAAGGGGGCAATCAAGCCTTGTACTGGAAAGATGATTTTTTACAATTAATCAACGTACAAGATAGTTATTTTCACACAGAGAGACATTTACAGATATGCAAGGATTTTGCTGAAAATATTTACGGCACGGTTTACCAAGCTGATAAAAAGGATCAGGTCGCATTTATCAATGAAGCAGTAGCTTATTTTGATAAACATAGTGAATTCCAGCTTGAAGATTTTGTACAAGATGTACTGAAAGAGCCTGAGATTATCGAACAATTCAAAGAACATAAGCAAAATTATGATCTAAACCAAGGTATCCAGAGCGTAGAACAGTTTAGCATTTCTACACCTGCCGTAAAAACAATAAAGAGAAAGATTAAAAGCTTGATCAAATTGGATACTGATTTTGAAATTAAAGTGAAAAATTCTAGTTCGGAAGATGGGAATATGCAACACATTGAGCGTGGTTTTGATGAAGAAAAGGGCATGAATTTTTACAAAGTCTATTTCAACGAAGAAGAGTAGAAAAAGGGAGTTGCAACAATGGCTGCTACTATCTTGCACATAGGACAACGTGTGAACTTCTATTCTGGAGAAACGTAATACCATTTAGTTAAATTAGGAGGAATATATGGCTAAACAAATAAATTGCGGGATTTGCGCTATACATGGAGAAACAACAGCAATGAACCTAGTAAATAGCTTCTTTCGTTGCCCTGAGTGCGGCGCGGAACTACATGTAAATGACACAGGGGATAATACTTTCATAAAGTCATGGCAACAGCAGCAACAATATAGGTCGTGCAGCTTGCCAGAGGGGGTAAAGGTGCATGGGGGCGGTGATTCTGTGGGGAAATCGAAGAAAGAGGCTATGAAGAAAAAAACATGTTCTAGATTAGCAACGGAGTTAGGGCCGAAGAGATATTACTAAACAAAAAGAGCCGTCTATCTTAATGATAGACGGCTCTCTCTCTTTCCAACATATTATTGGGTTAATTGGATGCACTTAAACGAAGAAATTATGTCGTTGGGGATATTTGCTGCCTCAACCCATCTGTAGTAGCCTGGCCCAAGCACCCAATAAGCCCCTTGATAATGCGCGTGTTGGAAAAATTGCCATACACCACTGCTAATTACCATAGACGATATTTTGTCATTCCAAAAACCACCTACATAATACCAGTTGAGATTTGTTCGTGCGTTAGCTCCACCATAGTCTATATGCTCATATATTGTTATTTCTGGAAAACGTAGAACTTGTGTTTGTACTGGTATTATTGGAGGATCTTGACTATCAGAGATTTTCACTGACGCTTTAACTAGTTCAATGGTTCCTCCTATTTTTGATTCTAGATCGACAATACAACCATTAAGCGTACTAAGTTCTGATTTTAAAGTGTCCATAAAGTAGCCTCTTTTCTAAATTGGTTTCAATCATCTCATATTTTTTCAAAGAATATAACGTACATAGTCTTATGAAAACACTATCTTGTGATCCTAGTTTTAGGCAGCAATGCAATGATTGATTTATTCATAGTTTGTCTTTATAAGTACTGTGATATACGTTGCACGAAGGATAATATTTAAAAACTTGTTTGATCATTGTAATAACAATGCATTTACTTTTGGTTGACGTAGAGCAACTATAATGGTATAATTAAGACATAGAAAGGAGGTGCAAAACCAATGTGATTGAATGGGTGGACACAGCAAAAAACCTAGTAATTATCGGATATACCGCCTATAAGTGGTATAAAGAAATCACTAGGCAAAAGAAAAAGCGCTCTCAGCCTCGCAAGCAAAGAAAGCGCTAACCACAGGGGACGGTAACGTCCCCCACCTATTAATCATATTGTAACAAACATGAAAAGTAAAAGCAAGTTTATTGACTGGGGTATGGTGTTTATCTTTGTACTTTGGTTAGCTTCAACGAATTTTCATGAAATGACGGATTTGTCATGGATTGCTGGTGGTTTGATCATCTCCTATTTAGTATTCTATGCAGTTAGGAGGATAAATAATAGATGAAATATCAATTTAAATCCGATGAAGAATTAAAGTTATTTATTAGTGATAATATTATAACAACTATGGAAGCAGCTGCTATATTAAATTGTTCTCGCCAAAATATTGACAAAATGGTCAAGGGGAATAAACTAATTCCTGTCAAGCAAACACAGCGAGATAAGTTGTTTTTAAAGTCAGATGTGATGGTACACATTAAAACTTGAGTTGCCAATTTATAAAAATTAATTAACACGGTTGCAATGAAGGGGATTTAAGATAATGATGAAAAAATTTATATTCTACCTTTCTACGACTATGATTATTTTGGGACTTGCATGGATTTTAATTAATTCAAATAATGAGGTTAAATCAACATTAGCCTTTTTAGTTGCAGTGTTTAGTTTCTTTTTCGGCCCAGGAGCTTTTATAAAACTAAAAGACTGGTGTTTTGGCAAAAGCTCTGCCAAGCTTGTAATTAAAAATATTGAAAAGCCTTTTTCGTCTTTAATTAGAGAAAAAACATTGCAAGGTTATAGCATTGAAGTTTGCATTCTAAATGTTGGGCAGATGGTAGTTATAAAAAGAATTTGCTTAGATACCGACAAGGGATTGTTTCAAATGCAGTTGATTGGATCTAGCGACATAAACACTGGGGAAAAAATAACGCCTCGTCATATGGTTAATCCCGCAAAGCGTTTAAAAATTAATAATATTTTTGTTGAGGATTATTATGGGAATAAATGGTTTATGGAAAAAGCGGAACTTGATAATCTTGCTCAAGCATTTGAAAATTTATTAGATAAAGATGCAAAAAATGGATATACGATACCTGAAGATCTCAAAAACGGTAAAAAGTGTTGACAATTTGACAAAAGTAGATTATCATAAAAATGTACACGTGAACCTCAAGGGGTTTTTACAAATTTAATAGTAATTTTAAGGTCGTCAAAATCATTGGCGGCCTTTTCTTTATGCCTAATTTTAAGCCTCTAAAAATGGCAACTACCTTTAACCGTTTTCTCCTTGCGGTTGGTAGTTGCTGTTTTTATGGGCTTAAGTAATAAAGGAAGGGGTGAAAGCGATGTGAAAGCGTGTGAAGAGTTTATAAGAGATGTAAATTTGCCTTGGGTGAGGGAATTGATTGTCCTTTGTGATGTGTGTATTTATAGTGTTGGGCATAAGGATTGCAAGATCAATGGCATTAACAACGAAACTGTAATTGTGCATAAGCCATTTTACGGTAATAGTAGGGTGATTAGGGTGTTTAAGTGAGCGATTTTCGGCTAATCATGTAAACATGTAGTGTATATACATTACATCTCTGCATGATTTGTGAAATAAAAATAGCTTCAACTCCTTGTAATTAGAGGGGTTATAGATATTTTATTGTTTTGCAATTTTTGCTCATTTTAAGGCTTTGAAATGTTATGAGATTGCAATGAAAAATGAGGTGATATATGTTAGAGCGCAAACAGGTAATTGACAATAAAACTGGACAGGTAATGGCTGATAACGTGAGACATATATCGTCTGCTTTTGATGATGATAAGGGTTATTTATTCTGGGCTAGGAAGTCATTTGCAAAGTCGTTTATTGATGTGCCTTATCCTAAAGAAATGAGCAAGATGGATATTGCGAATATCTCTATATTATCTAAACATATGTGGTCTAACACTAATATGTTGGGTTATCGTGGCAGCGGTGGAGCCAAGCCGTATGATGTAGTTATGATTGCAAAAGCGATTGAGTTAAAGCAGCGGCAAACATATTCATTCCTCAAAAAAATGATTGATCTTGGGTTGATGGCAAAGGTTGATATCAAGACCGATAACGGAATTGAGACTCAATACTACATCAATCCTATTTATTTCTTTAGCGGGAATAGAATTCCATTGAGCTTATATTTGATATTTAGAAAGCAGTTAGATGGGGTGTTGCCTGGGTGGGTGAGGGAAAGGTTTATGATTGATAATATGAGGAAGTGATGAAGTGGGAGATAAGTTAGTAATTGTTTTTAATGGTGCTGTGTTATTTGTAACTGACAAAGCCGAACAAAAGAAAATATACCGATGGTTTACACTTGGTAATGAACAAACAGCTTTTGTAACCGCTCATAGTTCTTTCGGTAACAGGAAGAGCGAGCAAGAACATATTATAAATAGAAATAATGTTTCTTTTATGACCTTTGAAGACGATCAACTATAACACTTTTTATCGCTCAACTATTTGGAGATCAAAGCGCAAAGAGATATTAAAGCGTGACAACAACGAGTGCCAAAGGTGCAAGAGTAATGGTAGATATAGTAAGGCTGACTGTGTGCATCACATTAAATTCTTGAAGGACAGGCCAGACTTGGCATTGGTTGATAGTAATTTACTATCTGTTTGTGATATTTGCCATAATATTTTACATCCTGAGAAATTGCATAATAATGATGTGGTGAAGCGAGTTGTTAGTGAGGAAAAGTGGTAAATGAGTTATGCTAAGTGAGTGGAATTTATAGTATAATGTAAAAGGTATAAAGTATAGGAGTTGATGATGTGATTACTCAACTATCTCCCAATACCAAAAATTATTGACCCATTTTCAAAAATGCATATGTATGACAGATCGTAGATATTTATTAGAATGTCAAACTAAAGCGGCTCGCGAGGTTGCCTTTATGGAACTAGAAACAGTGATTCGTTGTTTAAATGATATTAAGGCTGACATGTCGCAGTATAAAGAAATGGACACAGAAGAACTTCAAGCAACAAGAAGAAGATTGATCCAAGAAGCAAGTAATAAGTTACCTAAATATAGTGCTGATGAGTTACGTAAATTATTATGCAACTAAATAAATTGTAATTGAACCACTTGTAAAAGATGCAGGTGGTTTTTCTTATGCGAATTAATAAGAAAGATGGTAGTATACCCCCGGGTCAGAAAAATGATTTTAGGCTGATTTGCTAGGAACCGGGGATGGGCAAGACAAAAGAGATTTTTTTAAAATATTGCGTGAGGGGTGGGGGTGATGGCGTGGCGAAAAAGGCTGATATTAAAAAAGACCTTATTGACCAGCTAGAGCGCAATGGGGTTTATGGTAATCACTTCCTTGATGTTGTTGAAGATTATATGTCTTTGTGGGAGATAAAAAACAAGCTTATTAGAGATATTGAATCTAGAGGCGTGTCTATAGAATGGAGCAATGGCGGCGGTCAAGGAGGATTTAAGAAAAACGACTCAATAGGCGAGTTGAATAAAACTAACGCTCAGATGTTGAAAATTTTAAATGAATTAGGGTTAAAGGCATCTAAAGCAGAAGTGATTAAAGATGATGAGGAAATGTAAATATCATCCGTTCATAGATGATTATATGGACGCAATCACTACCAGGAAAGTAATTGCATCAAAAGATATCCTCCTAGCCATGATTTACGTAAAAGAAAAGCTCAATAATCCTGATGTAGTAATTAAAGCTGATATGATCGAGAAAGCAGTCGAGCTTACTGAACGATACTTTGAAACAAAGCTAGTTGATTGGGAACTTTTCATAATAGCCTTAATTCACTGTTATTACAAGTCTACGGACATGGTAGTATTCAGTGAATTTCTAATTGTCATGGGCAGGGGAAACGGGAAGAATGGCTTTATCTCGTTGCTGGCGTGGTATCTAACGACGCATTATCACGGTGTAAGGGAATATAATATTGACATTGTTGCTAATAGTGAAAAACAGGCAATGACCTCATTTGAAGACGTGTATAATGTTTTAGAAAGAACGTGGGCTAAGTCTAAAAAGTTTTTTTATAAATCTAAAGAAAAAATTATCAATCTAAAAACAAAATCATATATTCGCTACAATACATCCAATGCCGACACGAAAGATGGTGGTCGTCCTGGATGTTTAATTTTTGATGAAATACACGGCTATGAAACAGATGATACTATCAGGGTTTTCACATCTGGTTTCGGTAAGAAAAAACATTCGCGTACTTTCTACATAACAACAAATGGTTATGTAAGGGGCGGCGTTTTGGATGCTCAATTGGAAATGGCTGAAAAGATTCTGCAGGGTAAGATTAAAAATTTGCGCTTGCTCCCATTGATTTACCGAATTGATAAAAAGGAAGAAGCTCAAAACCCTGACATGTGGCATAAAGCTAATCCTTCGCTGGCGTATTTTCCTATACTGAAAAGCGAAATGGACGACGATTTTATAAAAATGCAATACCAACCGACTATAGCAATTGAGTTTATGACCAAACGTATGAACCATCCGGCGCAAGATAATTTTCTAGTGGTCACACCATGGGAAAAAATATTAGCCACCAATAAGCCAATACCTTATGACGAGTTGCAAGGGCTTCAATGCATTGGTTGGATTGACTATGCCAGGATAACAGACTTTGCTAGTGTTGGATTAATGTTTAAACACAAGGGGAAAAGAATCTGCATTGAGCATAGCTTTGTTTGTAGAAGGTCGCTGCAAATTGAAAGCAGACCTATTAAATTCCCGATTCAAGAGGCAGTTGATAAAGGGTTAATAACAATTGTCGAAAATGGCCCGGACGGTCAAATTAAACCAATTACTCCGCAAATGTTAGCAGATTGGTTTTTGGAACAGGCTAAAAAGTATCACATTAAAAACATTGCTTGTGATTCGTACCGTAAAAGCATTTTAGAGGAGAAATTTACCGAAGTTGGTTTGCCGTTAACGGAAGTTAGGAGCGGGCCAATTACACATGCTAAACTTTCCTCGTTAATCGAATTAATGTTTACAGAAGAAAACCTAATCTTAGGTGATAATATTACCATGCGTTGGTATATAAATAACACGTGCCAAGAGATGGACAAGAAAGGCAATGTAACATACTTAAAAATAGAGCCGAAAACCCGTAAAACAGACGGCTTTTTCGGCTTAATTCATGCCTTGTCGCTTGATTCTGAGCTTGTTGAGGTGCAGGGCGATATCATAACCTACGATGTTTATACTTACTAGAAAGCGAGGTGATTAAATGAGTCTTATGAGTTGGTTTTCAGGGTTGTTTTCAACTGACGGAACCCTGCAGTTAGATATTTACTTGGGCGAACTTGCCAGCGAGGTTTTTTACAAGGAACTAGCAGTACAATCTTGTGTTAATTTGATTGCGAATACAGTATCACGTGGCGAGTTTCTTACTTTTGAAAAGGGTAAAGATGTTCGAAAAAACAATTATTACCTCTTCAATGTGGAGCCCAATCAAAATAAATCAGCTAGTAAGTTCTGGCGGGATGTAATACATAAGCTTGTCTATGAAAATGAGTGTTTAGTGATACAGCAGGGCGGAATGTTCTACGTTGCAGATAGTTTTGGCATTACTGAGTTCGCCTTTAAAGAAAATGTGTATAACAATATTGTTGTTGGCGACTTGGGGTTAACTGGTAGTCGTGTAGAATCAGAGGTTTTCCATTTTGAGCTACACAATGAAAAAATTAATAATGTTGTTGATGGTTTATATGCGTCATATTCAAAACTGATAGCAGCAAGCCAGATGCAATACAAGAAAAATAATGCAAGGCGTGGGACGTTAGATATACCGACCAAGTATCCACAAACAGAAGCAGCGCAAAAAGCTTTGCATGACCTTTTAAATGTTAAGTTCAAACGATTCTTTGATGCAGAAGGTGGCGCGGTGCTTCCGTTATCTAATGAAATGAAGTATACAGAATTAAGTAGTAATATTGGCGTAAAGGGCGGGGCAGAAGGTAGGGACGCAAAAGCCTTTATTGATGATGTGTTTGAATTTGTGTCCATAGCCTTTCAGATCCCACCTACTTTATTACGTGGGAATGTGGCGGATACGGACAAAGCATTAAATAATTTTTTGACGTTCTCTATTAATCCACTGGCAGAATTAATTGCTGATGAAGTAAACCGTAAATTATACGGTAAAACGCTATTCCTGCAAAAAACATACATGAAGCTAGACACGACAAGAATTAAAGCCGTAGATATTAAAGACGTTGCTAATGCTATGGACATACTTGTGAGAATTGGAGCGTACTGCATTGATGATTGCTTGTTAATGCTTGGCATGGAGCCGCTAAATACTGTAGAAAGTAGGGCAAGGTGGATGACTAAAAACTATACTCCCGTAACGGATGCAATTAAGGGTGATCAAGTAGGGAAAGGGGGTGAAACTAATTGAGGGAAAATAAATTTGATCTACAGTTATTCGCTACTAAGGAAATTCCTAAGGTTGAAATAAGGCTAGAGGTTAAAAACGAGACTACCGATACCGCAGATTTATTTTTATATGGCAGTATCCGTCAATCATATTGGTGGGATGATGAAGGATCATGTATATCTGCGAATGGGGTTAGGAAAAGCCTTGAAAGCCTAAAAGGTAAAACCGTAAACATACATATTAACTCTCCTGGTGGTGACGTTTTCGAGTCTATTGCAATTTGTAATTTACTTAAACAACATGATGCCGATATTAATATTTACATTGATGCTATGGCGGGAAGTGGAGCTAGCTTACTTGCGACTGCTGGTAAGAACGTATATATGTTTAACAACAGTATGCAGATGATTCATAATGCTTGGACCATTGCATCTGGCAATGCTGCAGCATTACGAAAAACCGCTGACGATCTTGATAAAATAGATGCGGCAGTTAAGGCAAGTTATATGAGCAGGTTTGTTGGTACTGAGGACGAGCTAACAAAACTATTAGCCGACGAAAGTTACCTAACAGCCGCTGAGTGCTTGGCTTTTGGCTTGTGTACTGAAATCATCGAAGATAAGCAAGAAGAGGAACCACCTCAAAATAATATTAAAACTTCTCTTTTTGCAAAATACAATAAAGTTCCTAAGGAAGACGGTAAAAAGCCGTCTATTTTTAATGCCTTTAAAAAATAAAAAAACGGGGGAAATAAAGTATGAAAAAACAATTCAAATTTAATCAACAGTTATTTGCAATGGTAAACGCTGACCTGGATAAAACAGATATTGAATTGCAAACACAAATGAAGGAGGCAATTGAAAGCGGAGATAGTGAAGCTTTTGTAAAGGCGCAGGTCGCCATGGCAAAAGGCATTGAGGCGCGAATCCTTAAAGATGCCAAACAAGCCGTAAATGATGATCTCAACGATCAAACAGTCATGGCTAAACGTGGATTAAACCCGCTTACTAAGGCTGAAATGGAATATTACAATGAGGTAATCGGGACTAGTGGGTTTGCTGGAACCGAAAAACTAATGCCTGCTACTGTTTTTGGCCGAGTATTTGAGGATTTGCGGCTAAATCACCCGTTGTTATCTGAGATTAATTTCCAGAATACAACTGCAACCTCTGAATTTATCAGTAGAAATAATGATGTAGTTGCCGCATGGTGGGGGACTTTAACTTCTGCAATTACTAAAAAGCTAGAAATGGCGTTTAAGAAAGAACAAACTGAACTATATAAACTATCTGCGTATGTCCCTGTATGTAAGTCTATGCTTGATCTTGGGCCTCAATGGATTGACCGTTTTGTTCGTGAAGTATTGATGGAATCTCTAGCTATTGCCTTGGAACTAGCGATTGTGGCAGGTACAGGCAAAGAACAGCCAATTGGCATGATTAAAAACTTGGCTGGCGCGGTTGTTGATGGTGTTTATCCTGATAAAACAGGTACTGCCCTGAATGACCTCACTCCTGGTACTTTGGGCAGCTTGGTAATGTCACCTTTAACTAAGGGCGGCAAACGTGCAGTTCCTAGCGTGTTAATGATTGTTAATCCTCTAGATTATTGGGCTAAAATTTTCCCAAATACAACTGTTATGAGTGCTGCGGGAACTTATGTTTATGGTGTGTTGCCCATACCCGCAAAGATTGTGCAGTCAGTCGCAGTAGCCCAAGGAACGGCGATTGCAGGTATGGCGAAGGATTACTTTATGGGCGTTGGATCTACTCAAAAACTCGAGTTTTCCGATCATTACAAATTCCTAGAAGATGAACGGACATACATTGCTAAACAGTACGCTAATGGCAAACCAATGGACAATGATAGTTTCTTGGTGTTCAATATCTCAGCAATGACTATTCCTTCCGCCTAGGAGGTAGCTTATGAAATACATGGTAAGTAATACGTTTCGAGACAAACGGAACGGTAAGATTTACAAACAAGGGCAAGAAATAGAACTTACTAAGAAGCGGTTCGAGGAAATAAACTCAACCGCTTCTGGTGTTTTAGTAGAAGAAATTATTCCGAAGAAAACTGCTAAAAAGCAGGTGAAATAATGCTAGATGAACTTAAAGATATCCTAGACATAATCGGGAATGACCGAGACGCTAGCCTAGAAAAAATCATCTTGCGAGGCAAAGATAAAATTGAAGGTTTGGCAGGGGTAGTTCTAGACTTTTCAGCAGAAGGACTGCCTAAGTTCCTTCTGCTAAATTATTGCCGATATGATTATAATAATGCTCCTGAGTATTTCGAGGAAAACTTTAAGTCTGAAATACTTAGGATGCAGTTACAGGCGGCGGTGATTGCTAATGTTGCTGAGTAAAGCTGATGTAATGAAGGCCGTAAATAAAAAGTATGTTGAAAAGATTATATTACAACAAGTGAACATGATATCTGATGGAGCCGGGGGATTTAAACCAGCAACAGGGATAAATAAATGGATTACAGTTGCTACGGTCTGGTCAGAGTTTCGCAAGCCAAATTTAAAAACAGAAGTCGTCGCAGGTGCCATTTCTAGCGTCCTTTTACGTGAAATTGGTATTCGGTATCGAACCGATGTTAAAAAGGGCTGGCAAGTGCTGTATGGAGCTAAAACATATAGCGTGGAACATACTTACAATTACGGCACAGAGAGTACTATCCTTGTTTGTAAAGAGGTGGTCAAGTGACGATTGGCGGCAAAAATGCAGACTACAGTAAAAACAAGCTGAAAATAAAGTTTGACGTTCCAGAAGTCCAAAAATCAATGAATCACTTTAAAATGTATGATGCAAAAACGCAAGCAAAAATAAGACTTGCAATAAGGAAATCGCTTAGAAACATTAAGCGAGGAGCCAAAAGGCGCGTTCCTGTCAGAACAGGTGAGCTATCAAGTAAAATAACTGATACCTTTGACATGAAGAGTGCTAGCGGTTCGGTGTCGGCCAATACATTTTATGCTCACATTCCTGAGTTTGGCAGTAAATATGTAAAAGCAAGACCTTATATGCGCCCCGCTTTTGAGGATGAAAAGCCTAGTTTAATCAAAGGAATTAAGGATGCGGTAAAACCATGATAAGAAAGAGAATCCCTTTAGCTGCTTCACTGAAAGCGTTGTTCCAAGTATTAACAGTCTACCAAACAACAACTGTATACAATAAAATTCCGTCTGATGCCGTGGCACCTTATATAAAAATATGCGCCTTTACTTGTAAGCCTGGCGGTTCTAAAGATGTAAACATTTCTAATATAACTGCTCAAATTCAAATATTCAGCACATACGATGGCGAATTGGAAGTAAACAGCATAGCCGACGATGTAATACAAGTAATCGAAGCTGATGTTGCTAAATTAGACTTATCAGCAGATGGATTTAATGTAATGGAACAATCATATGACTTTTTTGAGTCGTTTGAAACCGAAGACGGATACACGGGAATTATTACTTTCGTCGCAAAAATACAAAATTTAGGAGAGTGAAACATGCAACAAAATGGAATCAATCTACAATTATTCGCAGTGACTTTACCTGAGAATCCAGATGCTTCAAATAAAGCAACGGCGGGTAAGGATTATAAAATATATATCAATACGGGAACTGTGGCAGTTCCAATTTGGACAAAGGTGGGAGGGCAAAGGAATAGTCCTTTAAATCAAACCGCTGATACCATAGATGTTACGCATAAAGAAAGTGGCGGTTATAAATCAACAATTGCCGGGCTTAAAGGCTGGGATATCTCGCTTGACGGCCTTGCAATGCTTGACGATCCTGGTGTTGATGCAATTGAATATGCTTACGATAATTCCAAACAGGTAAATATTAAGTTCGAACGTCCTGATTTGAAATATAAAACAGGATGGGCAAGCGTTTCGGAATTCTCGCTTGACGTTGGACATGATGCCGAAGCGACTATTTCGGGCAGTCTTCAAGGAGTCGGACCTATATCCGCATGGACTACACCGGAGTAATTAAATCAGCCGTGAGTGAGGGCTTAAAACTCACTCTAAATTAATTATAAAAGGGGTTATTTAATATGAAAAAAGTACCATTTGATTTATTCGAAGAAGGACAAACAATCTATTTTGACATTCCGCGAATTGAAGATCTGGAAAAGGGAATGGGGATGCCGATTACTACTATAGTCAGCAAACAAGAAGTGGGTGTTGGATTTTGCTTAACCGCCTTGCAAATTGGCTTGAGACATCATTACAGAAAAGGCAACAAAGAGTTTTATGCAGCTAAAATGGGAGAGTATTTTGAAAATGATGGCACGTTAGGAGACGTTATCACTCCAATTATTAGAGCGATAATGGGGAGTGGTATTTTTGGTAAAGAAGCTATTGAGAAAATAGAAAAAAATGTTGCTGAAAATAGTGAATCTGAATCTGATATGGAAGAAAACTCAAAAAACGTATAGAAGGTGACAATCCTGTCTTTTCCTTTGCGGATTGGCTAGAATGGGCAAAACCAATTGCATATGGCCCGTTAGAGTTAAAACCTTGGGAATTTGAACGATTGTTTCCTATTGAATTTATGGATTTATGGGATGGTTACCGCTGGCGACAAGAACAAGAAGAAAACAGGCTTGCATATTTTACAGCCTGTCAAATGAGTGTACATACTAAAAAACCAGTTGCGCCGAAGGATTTATTGAAACCTCTTAGGGGCAAGGGGAAACAGAGAAGAAATAAGGACGATGAATAAAAAAGACCAAAGGCTTATGCCCTTGGTCTTGGTGGTAGTCCAAATATGTTGTTTACAATTTTTTCTATTATAGGATTGTGTCTTTTTCGCTGAGCAATAAAAACAGCAAACGTCTTTTTAAAACCTTTAATTGTAATATAAAATCCTATAGGTATTAAAAATAGTCCCGCAGGAATAAAGAAAACCACGCCTAGTCCTATTAAAAATATACCTATCCCTAAAATCCATGACACTATAAATATTTCTTTAAAAGTTGTGCCGAGTTCTTTCAAAAAACCATTCATACAAAACATCCCTTTTGGTTTTTATAGTATTACAATTATTGGCACTTGTCAATGAATAAGGGAGGTGAAAAACATAGCAACAATAGCACAATTAATGGTGAATATTGGAGCAAATATTGGAGACTTTAGGCAAGGAACAGACGAGGTAAGAAGTGACTTGAAAAGTTTGGCTAGTGACGTGGCGAAAATATCTGCAACCGCCTTTGCTGGTATCGCTGCTGTAATGGCCCCTATTAGTGCCTACGCCATACAATTAAGTAGTAATATGCAGCAAGCCAAAATAAGCATGGACACAATGTTAGGTAGTGCACAAAAAGCAGATGCCATGATTGCAGATTTATGGAAGTTTGCTGCTGAAACTCCATTTGAATTTACCGAATTGCAAATGGCAACGAAAAGGATGCTTGCTTTTGGCTTTGCGGCAGAAGATATCATTCCAGACCTTACGGCGATAGGTGATGCGGCTGCAGGGTTAGGTGTTGGATCTGAGGGAGTTAATCGGATAACCCTTGCATTAGGTCAGATGAAAGCTAAATCAAAGGTGTCAGGCGACGAAATGTTGCAAATGACAGAAGCTGGAATACCTGCTTGGGACATACTTTCTAAGTCAATTGGCAAATCAACTGCCGAAGTAATGAAACTTGCCGAAAAGGGTGTTATTCCTGCAGATCAAGCAATACAAGCCTTGCTTGTTGGCATGGAAGAACGATTCCCCGGGATGATGGATAAACAATCGAAGTCTTTACAAGGCTTATTTTCCACGCTAAAAGATAACGTCAGTACCGTATTGATTGAAGTGTTTAAACCTGCCGTTGCATGGCTAACTGATGTAGGACTGCCGAAACTAGTTGAAATGACTGGTAATTTTTCAGACACGATAAAAAGCGGCGGCAGCATAACAGAGGCAATAAGTTCAATGTTTAGCGGTGGATTTGACGGAGTCCTTGATCAAATGGGGACGGTTGGCGAATATCTTAAAAACATAGGAGATATGATTGCTTGGGTTAAGGATAATGCCAATATGCTTATACCTGTCTTAGCTGGTTTGGCTGGTGCATTTGTTGGATTACAAATTATACAAACCGTACTTGGCCCACTTGAAGCCTTTGTAGTTACTGGAATTGTTGTTATTGGTGTTGTTTCTGCAATCTGCATTGCGTTAGGCAACATGGCGGCAGCAGCGGCAATTGCTCCATATTTTTATGCATTGATCGGGGTACTTGGAGAGTTGGCGAAATGGTCACTTATTATTGGTGGGGTGACCATAGCAATATCATTATTGGCGGCAGCAGCTTATTTAATTTACGATAATTGGGAGCCAATCAAAGCCTGGATGATAAATTTCTGGAATAGCCTAGTTAATATAGTTGCCGATAATATTGCGTTAATAGTAGCGATATTCCCAGGGCTTGGCCTAGCGGCATACGTAATATATGAGTATTGGGATGATGCAGTAAATGCCGCAAATAAGGTAATAACATGGCTTGCGGAGCAAGTAGCCTTTGTAACAGATAAAATCACAAACAACTTTCAATGGTACTCTAAAATGTGGGACGATTTTGTCGCATGGGCAAAACAAGGCGTATCTGATTTTAAAGTTTACTTATCAGATTTAGTTGACTCTTTTATACCAGCATGGGCAAGTTCGATGTTAGGCGGGATACAATCATTAGGGCAGAAGTTGGCTGCTAAAACTGCTGAAATAGGCAAAGCAATGAGGGAAAATTTAACTATTACCCCAATTAATACTAGTGGTGGATTTGGAAGCGTTCCTTATGGTCCAGAAAATACAGATAAAATGTTCGCGGGAATAAATGAAAACGGTGGCGCTGGCAGTGATACTTACGGCCCTGCAATGAAATCTGCTGGAATTAAAGCGGCAGACTGGTCTAAGGTTGATTTTACTGGTGGTGGAACCGACAAAGAAGCCGCGAAAGCAGCTAAAGCCGCCGCAAAAGAAGCTAGGCAAGTAATAAAAGAGCAATCCGATTATGAGATTGACATTCAAAAAAATAAGGCTACTTTACTACTTGACTTAATAAAAACCGAACAGGAAGATTTAGACCGTGAGCGCAAAGGCGGACTCAAAGCCATTCGACAGTATTGGTCATCCCGTGAAGATGAAGATTCCGCAGGATTAGCCGTAATAAAAGATTATTGGGATAAGAAAAATGCGCTTGATATTAAGGGTATTAATGCCGAGCTTGAAACCCTAAACGCGCAAAAAGCGGCATTAGATACCGAAATAGCAGCAACCGCCGATCAGTCTGATAGCATAAAATTAAAAAAAGAAATGCTAGACTTAACCACGAAAATAACGCTAAAAGAGCGTGAATTAGGCGACATCGTTAAGAAAAACACAGATTCTGCAAATGCTGAATCTATCGGCTATATTGAAAAACGTGCGTCATTACTGGAAAGCATTAAGCAATCCATGAAAGACCTTAATGCGACTAATGTTATTAATGGTCTGAATGGATCAAATAAAGACTTAGCGGAATTTGAGCAGGAAAAGGCTAGTAGGATAAAATCAGTTCAAGACATTGTTGATAATTGGGATAAGGCTGCAGCGGAAATAAAAGATAGTTATGGTATTGCTTTAAAAGATACTATTGATAAAGACAAGTGGCGTGCAGAACAATTTGAAATGATAAACAAGCAAAGTATTGATGAAGTAAATAAATATTATGCAACGGGTAAAGCGTTGCAGGCTGATTTAGACGAGGCTTATAACAATGGTAATCTCGCAGAATATCGAAATCTGCTAAATAGTAAATTATCCTTACAGCAGCAAGAATTAAAAGGTCAACAAGCTATGGCGGACACCTATAAAACGATTTGGAATGAAGCAAATAAATCAACTACTGAAATTATGGCAGATGCTATTAGTAGTTTTAATTCAGGCATGCAAAGCGTGTTCAAAGATATGATTTCTGGTGTGGACGGTGCCAAAAGTGCATGGGTAGGATTCCGAGACACGGTAATTGATATTATTGCAGATATATATGCAAAGCAAATGTCTGCAAATCTTACATCTAGCCTTATGAGTTGGTTGCCCGGCATAAGTACGCCATCCTTTGAACTCCCGGGCGTTAGCGTCAGTGCGGCAACTGGTGGGGCCATATATGGACCAGGTACAGGAACATCTGATAGTATCATGGCAATGCTTTCAAATGGTGAATACGTCATCAAAGCATCTAGTGTTAAACAATTTGGGACTGGATTTTTCGATACGTTAAATAATGGTCGTATGCCCGCCTTTGCTACAGGTGGACTTGTGACAGGAGCTCCGTTGTCTAGCGTAGGCAATAGTTATAGCAGTGCAAGCACAGGCCAATCAAACGGTGGAAATGAGACTCCGAACATTCGTGTAAATATAAACAATTATGGAAACGCCAATGTGCAAGCAGAAAAACCGCAATATGATGCGCAATCAAAAAGTTATATTTTAACCGTTATGGTTGATGGGCTTAAAAATAATAGCTCTGTCAGAAGTGCAGCGAAAGGGGCGATGAAATAAATGGCAGTTACAACATGGGATATTCCTTGGCTAGAGTCAAAAAGATTCTCTATTAAATACAAAACGGAAGTCGATTCCGAATACACAGCACATGAACAAAGAAGCAAATTACAATCATCCCCACGCTATGGGTGGTCTATTAGAATGCAAAAAACTATAGCAAATTATCATCTATTAAGGGGATTTTTCGAGGCCAGGAGCGGAAGGTATAACGCTTTTAATTGGAAATGGGATTCAACAATTGATCCATTTGGCGATAATAACACCTATTTAGTCAGATTTGATGTTGATGAATTTGAATTCGACGATGATGGAGGATTATGGGTTATACCGATTGTGCAGGTGGTAACGAGTGAGTAAAGGCATAAGTGCCGAACTTGAAGAAGTAATATCATCCCCGGAGATCATGCCAAGAATGTTATTAACCATTTACGCCGCAAATGGCGTTATTTTTAGGTTTGTAGCTAATGACAATCAAGATTTAGTTTTCGATGGGAATACGTATCTTTCTGCCGAGATAAAAAGAGGCGAGATAAAAACCACTGTCGAGGGAGATAAAGAGCAAGTATCCCTTACTATGTCAAACCGCTGGCAGCAATGGGCCGCCTATATCGCGAACAACGGCAAGGGACTTAAGTATAAACGGTGTGTGATTCAGGAAGTTTATCTTGATCATTTGGAGGAAGGCCCTGTATGGTTATTCGAAGGTATACTAAATACTCTCAAAACCACCATAACGGAATTTAGTTGTGTTGTTGAACGTGACACCGTAGATTTTGCCCAAGAAGGCCCTAACATGGATTATGGCCCAACTTGCCAATATATCTATAAAGGCACAGATAATCGTTGTCGCAGTACTAGACAACTTCCTACCTGTGACGGTACAGTTTCAGCATGTACGGAGCGCGGAAACATAACGAGATTTGGAGGTCATCCAAGCACACCAAATCAAATGGTGATAAGGTCATGACAATAGAAGAGCTAATAAAACAGGTTGGCAAACCCTACGAGCAGTTAGATAGTAATGGTAGAGCGTTGGGGTGTATGTTACCTGTTTATTTAATGTATCCACATTTACCTCGTTTCGACTGGCCCGATAATTTAGGCGAGTATATGAGAGACATGTTTAAAAAACATCTACAAACAATTGAATTGGAAGACATAAAAGCAGGTGACCTATTACTAATTAGGTTGCCTTTTGGTTTAGTCCATCCTGCCGTTTATATCGGAAATGATGAAGTGATTGACTGCATGGTGGAAACGAGCTTACAGAAATCACGGCTTGGTATTTATGGTCGAATAGAGGGGGCATTCAGATGCCGAGTGTAATAGGCGCAGCAGCCTGGAAGTTTGTAGTAAAAACAGTTGTTAGTTTTGCGATTAGCACTATCACAAATAAAATTTTTGGGCCAAAGGCAAAGAGCAATAGCCCTACGTATTCTTTTGGTGTACTGCAGACCCAAACCAATTCAGGTTTAGTGATGCCCCTCATATACGGCAAGGTAAAATGTGCAGGGAATATGATATGGGCTAGTCCACCGGGGGAGATACAACATAAAATTGTTAGTTTCGGCGTTGGCAAAATTAAAGGATTTTCAGACGTAAGGCTAAACGACATTCCGATTGGTGACGTAACGTTGATTTCGATCCAGAATACTATGTATCCCGATGCAACCGTTAAAGTAGGTAATGTACCAGACTGGAAATCTGGCATTTATTGCCGTAGTAGTGGTGACTCTTTTTCTTTAGATTGTCAGGCTGGCATAACAATACAAAATATAGTTGATGCGATAAATAAGCATGCCGAACATGGATGGACAGCGACAACAACATTAGGCAATATTGGCTCTGACCAAATACCTAATACGAAAGTGTCGATAACGAACTTTTGGGGCGTGGAGTGCTACGAAACTCCATACGCCCCGCACAAAGTAATGCTGCCAGGATGCTCATATACTGCATATCTAGGTGATGGAGAGCAGTTAATTGATAATAGGGTAACGGGAGAGACGCAGGAAGAAAAGGCAAAGCTAATCGGTGGTCTAAAGTATGATGCATATCTGGCTATTACCGCCAAGGCGAGCGAAAAATTAACAGGTGATTTTAATGTTACGGCAACAGTCGAGGGGCGCATAGTAAAAGTGTATAGCTCTCCAACTACTTACACTGAGCAATGGACAGATAACCCCGCTTGGTGTGAGTTAGATTTTAAAACCAGTGTAGACGGTTGTGGAATGGATATGAGCAGTATTGATATTCAAACTTATTTGACCGCTGCACCTTACTTTGATTTTTTAGTGAATGGTCAAAAAAGATTTACCTTGAATTTAATCCTTGACGAAAAAAAGAGCCGTCAAGATTGGCTAACCGAGATATTTAGTGTATGCCGATCTTACCCAACATACCAAAGAGGTTTACATGGTATTCTTGTTGACAAACCCGAGCCGGTAAGTCAAATATTTATAGTTGGCCCAGATGAGTCCATAGAAACATGGTGGCAAGATAATGAAGAAGACGTTGAGCGTCTGCAAATAGAGTATGTCGATCCCGAATATGAATACACAAAGGTCGTCGCACAAGCTGATAGAGTGCAGTTAGCAGGAGAAACAAGCCAATTCCGTAATAAAACACCATTAACTAAAAAAATATCTGTTTATGGAATCAACAACTTTCCACAAGCTAGCCAATTAGCATGGTTCCATCTAAATAAAGCACAGACCTGCCCCGAGTGGCTACAGTACACGACTAATAAAAGGGCATTGAATCGTTCTATTGGTGATGTGGTTGGTATCTGGAATCCAATCACTGAGGTTGCAGAACCGGGACTAACCTATAAACGTTATCGTATTATGCAAATGACTGAACCGCAGGAAAATAAAATTACAATGGTCATGCAAGAATATAATCCATTATTGTATACTGACCAACAAGGCAGCGTTGCACCAGTGATAAATGTGACGAAGCTGGCGAATCCCGCTGCTCCGCCGCCCGAGGTCGAAGACATACAGCTTGCACAAGTATATTACCGCCAAAATGACGGAACTATAATGTCTTACATTACAGGTGCTTGTACCTTTCCTGATTTCGGTAACTTTAGCGAAGCGAGGTTAGAATATAGTACTGACATTGGATTGACTTGGACTGATGCAGGGAAAACCAATTCAGACGGTACTTTCATTATTGACAACGTTAAGACTGGAATAAATTATCTTGTCCGCATTAAGGTTGTAAATAGAATGGGGATTGTATCCAATGGCGTTGTTTCCGAGCCTATCTATATAACAGGAAAAGACGCACCACCGTCAAACGTGCCGAGTTTGACCACTACAATAGATTCAACTGACTCTACTAAAATAAATTTGACTTGGCCCGCTGTTACTGATATTGATTTACGTGGATATAGGTTAATGGAAGGGGAAACAATCCTGACTTTTACGCCAATCCTAGACACTCGCTATACCTACATCGCGAAAAGCAGCAGGCAGTATGTTTTTAGCGTTGTAGCAGCAGACAACAGCGGTAATCCTTCCGAAATACCAGCGGTAAAATTAATAGACATCACCGTCGAACCATCTCAAGTAGCTGGTTTTTCTGCTGTACTTCAAGATACTGACCGAAGTCGTTTAAACCTATCATGGAAGGGAAATTCCGAACAGGATATATCTTATTATGAAATTCGCGTGGGTGATGATTGGGAGCATAGTACCTTAATCGCTACACAGCTAAAGGCTAACACTTACACTCATGTATTAACGGCCGAAGGTAGTCAAAATTTCATGATAAAGGCAATAAATATTGCAGGGTTTGCAAGCCAGCAATTTGCATCGCAGCGGCTGCAAATCACATTACGTCCTGATACTGTAACAAATCTGCAAGCTGTACAAGAACCACGCGACAGAAGCATGGTAAAAGTCACATGGACAGCCAGTCCAGGCAAGGATATTGCAGGTTATGAATTACGATACGGCAATGATTGGGCTAGTGGTACATTAATTAGTACAGTTAAAGAAAGTACCTATTGGTGGTACATACCAGCCAGCGGCACCTATAACATTATGGTACAAGCGCGAACAGTAGCAGGGTATGTGTCCAACATAGCAAATGAGACCATTGCGGCTATGATTGAGGCGTATGATGTGACTGGCTTTGGCGCTATACAACTTATAACCGACAGAACAAAAATAAGATTGTCATGGGATCAGCCGTTGTCTTTAGATGTGGCTTACTTCGAGATTCGAAAAGGTACAACTTGGGATACTGGCATTGTTGTAGGTCAACGTGTCACAGGGACTTACTACGACGTAATTGTTACAGAAGAAATATCCCAAACATTTTGGATTAAGTCCGTTACCGTAGCAGGAAAATACAGCCAAAATCCCGCAAAAGTTGAAGGGATTTTTAATATGAATCCTGACCCAGTAACAAATATCTTATTGGCCCAGGACGTAAATGATAGGTCAGTATTAAACATTAGTTTTACAGGGATTAGCGAGAGTGACCTTGTAGCGTATGAAATCCGCGTTGGATATGCTTGGGACACAGCCGTAAAGATAGGTGAAACAAAAGAATTGCGATGGACATATAAACCGCCTTCTACCGGTGACGTAAAAGTCATAATTAAATCCGAGAATTCGGCAGGATATTATTCAGACGAAGCAAGCGAAAATATTTATGTAATGCTTGAACCTGCAACGGTAACAGGCTTACAGGTCTTGCAAAATGGCGAATATAATGAATTGTTTTGGGATAAGCATCCCGATCCTGACGTGGTAGCCTATGAAATTAGAGAGGGCGCAAGTTTTGAACTTGGGGCATTAGTAGCAAGTGGTGTCACTCTTAATAGTTACGCCGTAAAGGTAGATGTTGAGCGCAATTACCGCTATCATATCAAGGCTATTAATCGGGCCAATAAATATAGTATCAATGCTGTGACTCAATCCGTTTTCGTAGAAAATTTACCGCCTAAAAACGTAATACTTACCTATGACGATATAACCTTGCAAACTGGCACAATGGATAATGTAGAGTTCGGGCAATCCTTAATAAACTGGTCAAATATTGGGGGTATATTTAGCGATTATCCAACTACTAAATTCAGCGATATTGGGGGGCAAAACGTACTAAAACTTTTAAAATCTGGTGGCGTTTACCCATCTAGCGGTACATATATCTGTCAGACTATTGATGTAGGCCAGATTATTACAGCTAACATATCCATGCGATTTATTAGTAGTGTCATTTTACGTGGTACAGGTTCAGCGGTATTGCAAATTCGCACTAGTCGGGACGGTATGACATGGACAGCTTGGCAGGATTTCAGACCAGCGCAATACACTTTCAGATACCTTGATAGGATGATTATCCTAGGCACGACTGACCCGACAAAAACGCCAGAGGTTAACCAAATAACAACCAGTATTGATGTGGATGACGTGGAGGCGGTTGGCTCTGTGTTAATTCCTGTCGGTGGGGCTACTATTAGTTATGGTAAAAACTTTTACACAGTGCCAATCGTAACACCAATGGCATTGGGTGATAATAAATTTCCTCAAGTGTTAACGAAAACAGATACCGAATTCACTGTAAAAATAGTAAATCGAGCCGGAACCGATGTTGGCGGTCAATTGGATTGGAGAGCAAAAGGATATTAAAGGAGTTGATTAAATGGCATATGATGCAAACAAACCAGCAGATAATGATTTTCTAGCCGATTTTCCCCCACAAATGAGGGAACAATTAAGATCAATCATTCAAGATGCAATCGTTAATTCTGGACTATTACAAGGTAAGTCCGCAGGTAATGGATCAGGGCAAATACCAGTCAGCAACGGAGTATTAAACACTGGTCTCAATGCTGAAAGAGTGGGGGGGCTCTTAGCGAGTGCGTTTGCCGTGATAGCTCATGTGCACAGCGTAGCAACATCGTCAAGTAATGGCTTTATGTCTAATACTGACTTTGCTAAATTAGCGGCTATTGCAGCAGGAGCGCAAGTCAATCAAAACGCTTTTAGCAATATATCGGTTAACGGCGTAACCATCCAGGCAGATAGCCCAACCGACACGCTAGAGGTTGTAGCAGGTACGAATATAGCTCTTACACCAGATGCTACTAACGACAGGTTAACTATTTCCGTAACAGGAAAGGTTGCCGCTGCTACTGCCGCTGACACTGCCGCCGCTTGCACTGGCAATGCTGCTACGGCAACCAGATGGGCCGCTGCTAGAAATCTTACATTAGGCGGTGATTGCACGGGGACGGTATCTATTGACGGTTCGGGCAATATGACACTGACCGTAGTTGTGGTAGACGATAGCCATAATCACCTAATCGCAAATGTTGACGGACTACAAACCGCTTTAGATGCTAAGTTGGCAGCGACTGGTACAGCGGTAAATGCGTCTAAAGTTGGGGGCTTTTCTCCTACTACTACTAGTACAGCATCAACCGTAGTTCTTAGGGATGGTTCTAATGATATTACAACAAGACTTTTCCGCACCGAATACACTGCTGGCGGTGGTAATTGCGCTTATATCCTTGGGCAAAACGCCATAGGAAGCGGTGTAGACAACTATGCAAGACCTATACCATTGGCAACCCTTAAGGCTGCCTTGGGCGTTACGTCCATTGTTGAATCTGGTGGCGGCACGAATTACTATTGGCGCAAGTGGAGCAGTGGGGATATTGAAATATTTGGAATCGTTGACGCTATAATTAAAACTAATGGATCGATAACCTTTCCAATAGCATTTCCTACTGCCTGCAAAACTATGGTTTATAGTGACACTGGCTATAACGGCGCGAACGCACATATCTTGCACACAACCACTCCTACAAAAACTGGATTTAGTTATAATTGGGATGGTTTTGGCAATCAAGGACAAGGTAACGCAATAAAAATACAATATCATGCAATAGGATCTTAAGGAGGATAAATATAATATGTACCACTTACATTACGACAAAGAAACAGGGCTAATCATTGAAGCTCCTTATCATTCAGGAGTCCATAAAGTAATTCCTATACCAAATATCGAAATAACCGATGTGGAGCATGATGATTGGATGCAAAATCAAACGACTCGCAAAGTAGATATTGCCACTAAAAAGTTAATTGAATGCGAGGCAAAGGTTACAGAGCTCACGAATGTTGAAAAAATATTTGCTCTCGATGCTGAATATCAGCCTCAATTTGCTGAACTTTCTAGTGCGTTAGGTATGGCAACACTTGCGGATAATACGGATTTAATCACCAGAATCAAAGCTGATTATACAGCGTTAAAGGCTGAGTATGATACAAAGCGAGGTGAGATCATTGGCAGTTAAAAGATGTTTTGTGTGTGGAGCGAAAGAAAGTGAAGGAAAATGTACAAATCAAAATTGCAGCAGAAGTAAGTAAGGAGCCAGGAGGCTCTATTTTTATAATAATTTGGGGGTGCAAATTTGTTAAATTACATAAAAACAGAATTTAATACACTGGTAACATGCAGCGCAATTGGCGGTGCTTTTTCTTTTCTGGTGGGAGGCGTTGATCTCCCGATCTCGTCTTTACTGACATTGATTTGCCTAGACTACCTAACTGGCATTTATGCCGGGTGGGTAAATCATTCAGTTAGCAGCCAAGCAAGTTTTAACGGTCTAAAACGGAAGGTTTTTATCCTTGTTATGGTAGCTCTTGCAAACTTGCTGGATAACGCCATGGGGCTGAATCACATGTTCAGGACCATGATGATATTTGGCTATGGAGCAATGGAGGGTATTAGCATTTTTGAGAACTTTGACCGTATCGGTTGGGGGCAATATATTCCTGCTATTTTGCGAAGCAAGTTAATTCAACTGAGGGACGAGAGGGGGATAAAGTAATGAAAATAGTAATTAATGGAGGGCACTACCCAGTGAAATATTTAAAATTATAATAAACAACGGACACCAAATGTATTTAATGATATAATATTTACAAGAGGTGATTCTATGGCAAATATCATTAATGACAATACTCCAAAATCGTGGGATTGTTCTTATTGTGGTGCAAAGTTTAATCTATCTACATTGCAAAGATACAATTATAGAAATAAAAACGCCAGAAAATTTTATTGTAATAAAATTTGTTACCACAACAGTACAGTTGGTCACGAATGCTACATTAAAAAAAATCCATCTATACCAATTGACGGATTTTGTTCACACTGCAAGAAACATATAATACTAACTCAAACTCAAAGAAAAAGGATTAAAATTAATAAAAATTACAATATTTATTGCTCAAAAGACTGCTCAAATAAAAATAGAATCGATAACGCAATAAAAATAGTTATGAAATGCGATGGATGTGGAGAAAGTTTTATAGCAAGTGAAAACCAACGGTTAATACCAAGTGAGAAAAAATATTGCAACAACGAATGTTATCACAAACATCGGACTGGAGAAAAAAATCCTAATTGGAATGGTGGTAAAGTTGTAGATAAAAACGGTTATATTTATATTCATTATCCAAGTCATCCAAACGCGAATTGCAATGGATATGTGTTTGAACATAGGTTAATAGTTGAAAAACATTTAGGAAGATATTTAAGAAAAGACGAAATAGTTCATCATAAAGACGAAAACAAAAACAATAATTGTATTGAAAATCTTCAAGTTATGAGCAACGAAGAACATATTAAATATCATTATGAAAAAGGAACATATAAACTAAACGGAGCAACCTAATAGGTTGCTCTTTTTTATTAAAAAAGGAGCAGATGTGTATGAGAATCGTGTGTAATGCAGGGCATTATCCCGGACTTGACTCCGGCGCAGTAGGGCAAACAGGATTACAAGAGGCAATTGTAGCAGCAGATATAGCGCAAAAGGTGTGTAAATACCTAACAGTCGTAGGATACGAAGTCCTATTTGTCCAGGAAAACGAACTATATCAGATTACCAATGCGTCCAATAGGTTTGGTGCTGATTTGTTTGTATCAATCCATTGCAATGCTGCAGGGAATGAATCTGCACAAGGTGCTGAAACTTGGTTTAATAATGGTTCTGTAAAAGGCAGAGAATTGGCAACTTGTATTCAAGATCAAATTGTCAATTCCATTAAATATCCCAATGGTGAAAACATTGTTGATCGAGGCATCAAAAAAGCAACACCAGGAATTAACGGATTGTATGTTCTTAGCAATACAAATTGCCCCGCCGTACTAGTAGAGACAGCTTTTATTTCTAACGCAGACGATGAACAGTTGCTTGCAGATGATATCAAGCGAAATCAATTCGCCGCTGCAATTTCCAGGGGTGTCACCGATTATGTAGGAGGAATGTAATATGCTTAATACACTTACAGCGAGGGGTAAAGTAATCCTCTCGCTTATTGTTTTTATTGCCGTGTCCGCTGTCGGCTATTTCATTTACCAATATTTGCACCCTGCACAGCTTGTAACGCCATTAAGCCAGCAACAAGCAGAAACACCCCAAGGTATAGATTTAGCGGCTCACAACGCAAAGGTAACTATGATGCAAGATCAGCTTGATTCAGCGGCAAGGCAAGTTGCCGAGCTTAAGAACCAAAAACCTGATACCATCATTAAGACCGTACCAGTAGAAGTAGAAAAAGCAGTTATTAAAGAAGTTGAAAAACGTGGTGCTGACTTTGCAATTGTGACTGATCCTACAAACCCTAATAAGGCTGTCGATTTAAACGAGGTTGCAAATCTTCCCGCAAGTACTGACGTAACACTTAATCAATATAATGTATTTGCTTATAAAAAAGTACTTCGGGACATTGCTGTTTACCCCAGTTTTACAGGCATTACGCCAAACGGAATAGACGAAGTTAGCTATGGTGTTAGCCGTAAAATTACTAATGACGGGAAGTATGTTGGACTTGTCGTAGGGTATGAGTTCGATGATAAAAAAACTAAGATAGGACTTAGATATACATTTTGACATGCGAAAGCCGCCTTACTCTTTTGAGTTTGGCGGCTTTTCTTTTTTCTATTAAAGAACTAGCAAGAGAGTTCTTCGACTGCTTCTATTTTTGAAATTTCTTTACCGTTATCGTTAATGTATTGCATAAGTAAAGCATTGAACTGTTCTACTGTTACCAATTGAGTTGTTTCAATTTTTATTTTGTGGGTATTGGTGTTGAATAATGACTTTGGAAAAGTACTACCCTCGACATGAGCAGGAAAACGGCTTACTTTTAAAATAGGATCTTTTTGAAATGTGTTAAAAAAAGTTTCCTCTTCGTCAAGGTAACTTTCTTCATTGTCCCCTTCAAGATTGACGGGATTAAATTTTAATGCAAAAATTTGATTCATAGCAAACCCTCCTTTTACACTGTAATTCTATATATCAAAAATTAATCCTCCCTAATATATACCACTTGTTTTTTTCTCATAGAAACCCTATAATTTAACCAAACATACGTTCTATATAGAGGTGCTAAAAATGAGCGATTACAAGGTTTTCGTAGAGATTATAGCAAAACACGACATACACGGTAATGTTCGTCCGCTGTCCATCAAATGGGAAGATGGCAGAGTATTTGAAGTGGATCGTCTAATTGATGTACGCCAGGCTGCGTCATTAAAGGGTGGCGGTGTGGGCATACGCTATACCTGTAAGATCATGGGCAAGCAGGTTCATTTATTTGACGATATGGGTAAATGGTTTATGGAAAGAAAATAGAAAAACTCCCTAAATTTATAGGGAGTTTCTTTATGCTGATTTTTGCTTAGTCTTGCGAGGTGTTTTCTTCTTGGTTTCGGTTTTCTTTATGGCTGCCATGCTTGCCTCCAATGCATCCATCAAACCTGCAAAATACGGTGAAGTGTCGGTAGATTTTACTACAGTCTGCTCACTACCTGCTTTTTTATCTATCATATCTAAAATTTGTTTGTGATACTCGTTTTCATATTTAGATGGATCAAATCTAGTTATCAAAGAATTAATAAGTGTTTTAGCCATATTCATTTCTTTGTCTGATAGTTCTACGTTGGATGGTAAATCATTTTCGATCTCTTTTGTTTGTACAATTTCATCCGCAAAAAGCATCGTAGATAGAGTAATAACATTATCCGTAGGTCGTATTGCTGCAAGATATTCTTTGTTTCTCAAAACAAACTTAGCAATTCCGACTACGTTAGACTCAGCCATGCCCTGCA
>NZ_JAJHJB010000105.1:0-2246 GCF_020819555.1 Pelosinus baikalensis | reverse complement strand
CTATTGCAACAAAGGCCATAGTCCCAACCTTGGCAAGTTGCTGAGATGCTTCAGCATACTTTTCGGTTCGCTTGGCCAAGTTATCTAGCTTGGCAGAAATCCGATCTTGCATCTCAAATAATGCAAACATACTAGCCACCAGCTCATTTCCTCCTTCCCTTTTTCGCTGCTTTCTGAGCATCCTTTTTTTCCTGCTCCATCACAAGTTCCTCTGAAGCAAGTAAAAAAGACTTATGATACTCGTCCATAAGCCAAAAATCTTGCGGGAGGATATGATGACGCTGCCACATCCGATGAGCGAAAACTGCGTCATAGTTTCCGCTCTGAATTAGTTTTTTGCTTCTGCTACCAAATCCTCAATAGTATCATCAAAGCCATTGAGTTTAGAACACGTCTGAATCCATTCTGTATATTCCCCAGGTAAATTAAGTATTTCTTTGGCCAAATCTACAGGATCGATGCAATTATAAGATTGTAGTAACTCTGTATTCTTAAAGTCTGGGAATATCGTTGTTTCAATTCCGATTTTGCAAGAGAATCGATCTCGGTCAAAGCTCTCAATCCGTTGCCCTTTGGTATGCTTAATCGTTGTACAATCACTTTTAAGTTTATCAACGAGAGCAGTGGGAATTGCTTTAAACTTAAAAGGAATCGGCTGCCCTTTCTCATCTTCGTACAAGGTACTAATGACCTTTTCTTCCTCTGGTAATTGCTTTGCTTTACCCTTCATAAATGCTGACATGTCCATATAATATAAGCCTCCTATTAATAAATATAGACATGGCTCTTCGCCAAGTCTTACAGTGAATTTAACAGATTGATGTAATTGAAATCTTCAATAGTAAAAGGAATTTCGTCTTTAATTACGTCATCACTTTCAGAATCCATATTAATGATCGTTAGGCTATCAAAATTGATACCCGTTAACGCTATGCGCTCTACACCGCGCCCACTTGCCTTGTCGTCAATCGTAGCAATGCCATCGAGATACACATCCTCACCTGTATCCTTGTACTTTTGCATAAGAAGCCCAACATTGGAAGTGGCATGGAACTCAGTCACAGTGCCACTTCCTGACAAACCAGTTGTCTTATGCCCAGTCATTCGCACGCCAAGCCGTTTAATTTCCACTTTATTTTTTTCAATAGTCAATTCAAGCTTTACGGCGTTAAACATTTCAATACCATCTAGAAAAAAACGACCTTCTTTGGCCGAAATTGTATCCTGGCTTTTGTATTTTCCCATAATCACAGCCTCCTATCTTACGACTACATCAAAGTAGATTTTTTCCATAGAATCAACCGGCTGTACGCAAACTTTCGCCCATACTTCATCCCCAACAGACTTCTTCACATCGATGATGAAATCATTATCTTTATCCAGCTTCTGAATGGCTCCTGCGTCTTGGAGAGTTTGCAAATAACCATCAACAACGGCTTGTTTCAACAAAGCTTGCCCATCAGCGTTATTATCAATTTTGCCAATATAGCTGTCGGAGAAAGTCTTTAACAGATCATTATTCACATTGTCAAGCACCCGAATAACTCGATTCTTACTAAACCGCTGATTTTTAGTTTGATCGTAAGTGTGTAGGGAATTGATATCCTGCTCCACTTTCGTTTTCTCGCCATCAAACTGAAATACAAACTGACCAGCAAGCAATCCGTTAATATATCCAAGATTACTGAGTCTTGGATTTGCATCCACAGCACCTTCATAGGCAGAATAGGTAAGGGATTGAACGATCGAAGCTCCTGCAGTTGCACCAGCTACCCAAGGGACAGCACCTAAAGCATCCAAGGTGGTACCGTCATTTAGAATAACGCCATTTTTAACATTGATAACGCCTTCGTAATCAGCATTATAGTCAGCTAGAACACCCACAATCTTTTTACCCTCATCATCACGAAGCTTTTTTACCCAGGTGGCAAACGACACCTTAAGAGTCGGATCCGCCACTGGATACGCTACCACATTAAATAGTTGTGTCTCACAAGCAGATAGAAATTCAGTGTAATCGGAATTGATCACCGTTCCATTTGTACCGTTCGCAAGAGTCGTGCCGGCAGTTGCTGAAATAACACCATTCCCGCTGAATGTAACCCAGTCATTGGCCTGCAAGTCCTCAGCCTTTGCAACACTTTGCTCATCTTTTACACGGTCATCTACATAGGTTTTGACGTCCATGAGAGTTTCATCTACCACATTGACAGAGGCTTTGATAATAATGTCATTGCCTCTAGTTC
>NZ_JAJHJB010000104.1:0-2323 GCF_020819555.1 Pelosinus baikalensis | reverse complement strand
TATACCAAATATCGAAATAACCGATGTGGAGCATGATGATTGGATGCAAAATCAAGCTACTCGTAAAATAGACACTGACACTTTAAGACTGGTAGAGTATACGCCTCCAGAACAATCGCCTGTAATAGTAACGCCAACAACAAACCAGGATTTAGCAGATGTATGGGAAGCAATGTTGACGATGTCTGCTGAATTAGAAACGTTGAAAGGAGATAAATAGCATGTTAATATCATGGAAAATCACAGCTTATGTGTATTTAATCAAGGCTGAGCGTTTACAAGTTGAAGCAATACCAGCAGAATATCAGGCAGTAGTTGCAGAGAGATTGATTGTAGAGTAAGAGCCATGAGGCTCTATTTTTATTGGGGGTGGGGTAGTGGAGTTAAATCTTAGTAATACAGTACAGCTCATAACAATCATTAGTTTTACAGCAGGGTTAGTAAAATTTTTAATCGTTAAGCCTTTGCAAACAGCAATTACGGCGCTAAGAGAAGCAATTACTGAAATGAAGGATATGCTTTTTCGATTAGATCAAGATCAAAAAGGAATTGATAAAAGGCTGGTAGTCGTGGAAGAATCAGCAAAATCGGCACATAAAAGATTAGACGGAATGGGGGTGCACTGATGATACCGACAAATGAATTACAAATTGTTTATGTAGCCGTTGGCATATTGCTGGCGGCTAACGTTTTGGCTATGGGGTTTTTCGTAATGTTTGCGAAACTTCGGGATGGACGGCTAAAAGAATCGATTCGAAGTATTATTTTTGAGATGGATAAGTTTGCAGACAACATGGAAAATGCTGAGAAACGTAGGATAGCAATCCAGCAGATTAATGATGTCTTAGGATGGCGCCGCATTTTAGTACCAGGTGCGCTCATTGGCTGGATCATCGATGCAGAGTTAGCTGCTATACGGAAGATGCAAAAAACAACTAATACACCAAATTTACATGAGGGAGAATAAATCATGCGTATTGTAATTGATCCAGGCCATGCAGGGCGATTAACGGACCCTGGGGCAGTATCACCGTTCACAGGATTGCGAGAATCAGATGCTGTCTTATCAATGGCGTTTATGGTCCAGCGGTACCTGCAAGCAGTAGGATATGAAGTTTTGTTGACCAGGACCCAGGATGAGCAGCCAGAAACTGACGACTTAATTTATCGTACTAACTTATCAAACTCTTGGGGAGCTGACTTGTTTGTTAGTCTGCACTGCAATAGTGCAGGTAGCTCATCAGCACAAGGTTATGAAGTTTGGACTTCACCAGGGCAGACTCAGGGGGATATCTTAGCAACAAAAATATTTAACCAGATTGCAGGTGAATTTTCTGATCGAGTAGGTCGCGCTGATTACTCAGATGGCGATCCAGACAAAGAAAGTCGATTCTACGTGCTCATGCATACAGATGCACCAGCATGCCTAGTTGAAGCAGCATTCATTTCAAATGAGGAAGAGGGACAGTTGTTGGCAAATCCAACTTGGCAAGATCGGTATGCTAGGGCAATTGCTAGGGGCATTACTGATTATGTAGGGGGATTATAAAGATGATCAATCTAGATGCAAGCAAGTCGTTTATCGCAAATAACTGGAAATATTTCTTGGGGCTAGTCGTTGTACTGGCCCTTTTGTTTTGGGGCAGGCAAGAATACCAACAGTGGAAACAGCACATCATTGATCAAGCACAGAAAACGAATACTCAAACTGTTGTCACATCGCCACCCCAAGTGATAAATACTAAAACGGAAACGATCAGGGAGGTAGCAGTACAAGCTCCTAGTCAAGAAGGTGCTATCCTGCAATTTGTAGAACGACAAGGGAAAGTCATTGCGATTGTGAACGGTCAAGAGGTCGAGGTGCCAAATGTATCTGGACAACCTGATGTCAAAATAGGAGAGAATGGGGAGCTTAGATTTTCTACGTCTTCAACCACTAAAATAGATGTAACCGAGATGGCTAATGCTCAGGCTAGATTGATAGCTAATCAGGAATTAGAAAAACAGGCTAAAATAAATGCAGAAGAAATGAAAAAAGAAAAATCCTCCCGTAAGAAGGAACGTATCGGATGGATACTTGCTACTGCTGCGGGGGGATATTTACTCACACGTTAATAATCTCCAAACAACTGCCTTACTCATAAAATGAGTAAGGCAGTTGTTTTTATATGCTCAGTAGCAAATTTACTTAATTATGCCTATTGCAATATATAAAGTGAGGTGCACAGTTATCGCAGCTAGAATTAACAATTAGATGCACTACGGGGATTCGTTTTCAGTTGTATTACTTATGTTAAATACACATGGATCACACAATATTTAT
>NZ_JAJHJB010000103.1:0-2438 GCF_020819555.1 Pelosinus baikalensis | reverse complement strand
ATGGATAACCCTTCTGTAATATATCTTACAGGGACAGGTTCCTTGTCCCATTTAACCGATAAGTTTTTCTCTTTCTATCGCTATATCAACTAAAAGAGAAGCTGCCCATAAATTTACTAACTAATTTATTATGGTAGCTTCTCTTTATAAATGCTAAATCCTGCTATATTTTTATATGGGACACGGGGACAGGTTCCTTGTCCCAGTTTTAACAATAAATTCAAATTTATCTTAAGCTTAATCATCTTTCAATATGGACATCCAAAGTCTAATGGGTGAATTTTATACAGTAGCAAAGTAGAAATGTTGTCTATATATCAATCAAATATGACATATAGTTGTCATGTTCACCTGATATAATTTAAATTGCTGGAGATAGTAAAGGTGTAACTGCCCAGCAAACAACAACTAAAGGCATTTTGCCCAAAAAGGAGATAACCATGAATACGAAACTTGCAGGGTCCATCTCGATTTATATGGATTCAATCAATTCCAATGACAGCAGCGTTTTGGGAAAGTGTATCGCAAAAGATGCACATATTCACGATGTAGGAGAAAACAAACATATTAATGGACTGGAAGCGATAAAGGAATGGCGCGGCGGCAGCAATGATGAATTTAAGCTAAAATCCGAAGTCACAGCAGTTGAAGAAAAATATGGAATAACCATTGTTACTTCCATAGCCAGTGGGAATTTCCCGAGTAGCCCACACATTTTCTATTACTTCTTCACTATCGCAGATGATTTGATTACAAATATTGAGATCATCCCCGGTGAAGAAAACATCAACATAGAGCATGATCAGTAATCACAAATGAATTACCGGCATCAATAGAGGTATTGTTTTAAAAGCATGAAAAGGGTGTCGACCACCCCGTCCCCTTGACACTCCAATGCTTATATCGTCAGATAGCGGATGTATACATAGATAGTCGCTATGAGAACAGATAACAGCATGATCGGAAATCCTATGACAAAAAATCGTTTAAACGAAATATGGGTTCCTTCTTGGGCAGCCAATCCTACGACGATAAGGTTTGCACTAGCACCAATCAAACTGCCATTTCCACCATAACAAGCCCCTAATGCCAAGCTCCACCACAAAGGTTCCAAATTAACAATACCCATTGTTCCCATGTCCTGAATCATTGGTATCATTGTAGCAACAAAGGGAATATTATCCACAAAAGCAGAGGCGATTGCGCTAAGCCATAAAATTAAGATAGCCGTAATCTTAATGTCCCCTCCTGTAAACTCTATAGCCACTTGAGCCAAACTACTGATGATTCCTGTTTCAACGAGCCCGGAGACTACTACAAAAAGACCTATAAAAAAGAAAATTGTAGTCCATTCTACCCGGCTAAAAGCATGCTCAAGGTCGTGATCGGTTTTACTTGTAAGCAATAACAGGACAAAAGCTCCCCCAAGCGCTACAGTTGCCGACTCCAAGTGAAGGATTTGGTGTAAAAAAAAGCCAATAATCGTTAAACCTAAAACTATTAAACTTTTCTTTAAGAGGACTTTATCTTTTAATTCCTCCTTTTCATCCAAACTCATAAGACCTGATTTTAGTTCTTCTGTAGTCTTAAGCTGATTACGATATACTAAGAGCAGAATAACCAGAGTTACTAGCAATGTTATGACTGAAATAAACGCTAAGTTATTAATAAACGACATAAAAGAAAGCTCTTTTACAGCACTGCCAATCATAATATTCGGAGGATCTCCGATGAGAGTAGCCGTTCCGCCAATGTTAGATGTGATTATTTCGGTAATAAGGTATGGTTCGGGATTGACTTTTAACTGCCTGGTAATGCTAAAGGTTACTGGAACCATCAGTAATACGGTTGTAACATTATCAAGTAATGCAGAAGACACAGCTGTAATGATACCCAAAGAAAAAAGAATTTTTAAAGGGTCTCCCTTTGCTTTTTTAGCAGCTACGATGGCTACATATTTGAATAACCCTGTTTCACCTGTTATAGCAACAATAATCATCATACCAGCCAGTAAGCCTAATGTATTAAAATCAATATGGTGAAGTGCATTTTCCTGACTAACAACCCCCAAGGCTAACATGATTATGCCACCAATCATTGCTACAATAGTACGATGTACCTTTTCAGAAATAATGAATGAATAAGTCAGTAAAAATACACCAATTGCCAAGATTGCCTGTTTTTCCATATTTAACCCTCCTGTGTTTTTATTATCATCCCCTAAAAAAACAAAAAGAAACCCGTTGTGAACAGGCTCCTCCAAAAAATCCAAGGGATATTTAATTTACAATATATATACTATATCATAAAGTACGATGAATAGACAACTCAACGGCAGTATAATACTGACTATATTACTCTTTATCCGTTGGAAAAGGGACACGAGACCAGCTAACTAAAGTCAAGCCCTCACTAGAAAAAAATGATCACTTCAAAAA
>NZ_JAJHJB010000102.1:0-2542 GCF_020819555.1 Pelosinus baikalensis | reverse complement strand
TATTATAGATGGAAAGCATGGTATCTTTAAGACCACTCATTTCCGCCTCCGCCATGCCAGTAGAAGCTTGTACACCATTTAGCGCTTTATTTAGATTATCAGATACATGCATGACTGCCGTGCCAGCCGTTACAGCTGCAGCTCCTATTGCAACAAAGGCCATAGTCCCAACCTTGGCAAGTTGCTGAGATGCTTCAGCGTATTTTTCAGTCCGCCTAGCTAAATTATCAAGTTTCGCCGATATCCGATCTTGCATCTCAAATAATGCAAACATACTAGCCATCCGTTCACCTCCTTCTTCCTTTTTTCACTGCTTTTTGAGCATCCTTTTTTTCCTGCTCCATAACAAGTTCCTCTGAAGCAAGTAAAATGGACCTATGATACTCATCCATAAGCCAAAAATCTTGTGGCAAGAGGTGATGACGCTGCCAAATGCGATGAGCGAAAACGGCGTCATAATTTCCGCTCTTAATTAGTTTTTTGCTTTTTTTACCAGATCTTCGATCGTATCATCAAAGCCATTGAGCCTGGAACACGTCTGAATCCACTCCGTATACTCTCCAGGTAGGTTTAGGATTGCTTTGGCTAAATCCACAGGATCGATGCAATTATACGATTGCAGTAACTCTGCATTCTTAAAATCAGGAAACACCGTTGTTTCAATGCCAATTCTGCAAGAAAACCGATCTCTTTCAAAACTTTCGATCCGCTGTCCTTTGATATGCTGGATCGTCGTACAATCGTCTTTGATCCTATCGACGAGAGTAGTAGGAATTGCTTTAAATTTGAAAGGGATCGCCTGTCCTTCTTCATCCTCATACAACTTAGTGATCACCTTTTCTTCTTCCGGTAACTGCTTAGCTTTCCCTTTCATAAATGCTGACATATCCATATACATAAAACCTCCAATTTTATATTTTTATAAAAATAACATTCTAGAGAAAAAGCTCTAGAATGTTACGTTTAAAGGACTAATATAGTTGAAATCTTCAATCGTAAAAGGTAATTCATCTTGAATGACATCGCCTTCGGCATCAATATTAATAATAGTTACGCTATCAAAGTTTATCCCTGTCAAGGCAATTCTTTCTGTTCCACGACCGCTAGATTTGTCATCAACTACAGCAGTTCCATCAAGATAGATATCCTCACCTGTATCTTTATATTTCTGGAATAGCAAGCCAACATTAGAAGTGGCATGGTATTCCGTCACGGTTCCGCTGGCTGACATTCCGGTTGTCTTATGCCCAGTCATGCGTACGCCTAGGCGCTTTATTTCGGCCTTGTCCTTTTCCACAGTCAATTCAAGCTTAACACAATTAAACATTTCAATACCATCTAGAAAGAACCGACCTTCTTTTGCCGAAATGGTATCTTGGCTTTTGTACTTACTCATACATCACACCCTCCTATTTCACAACTACATCAAAGTAGAATTTTTCCATACTATCTACTGGCTGTACACCAACTTTGGCCCATACTTCATCACCAACCGATTTCTTCGCATCAATAATAAAGTCATTATCCTTATCAAGGTTCTGAATTGCTTTCGCTGTCTGCAGCGTATCTAGGTACCCGTCAACTACAGCCTGTTTTAGCAGTGCTTGTCCATCTGGATTATTGTCAATTTTGCCTATGTAGCTGTCAGAGAAGGTTCGGAGCAGATCATTTGCAATATTATCAAGTACTCGAATGACCCGGTTTTTGCTAAACCGCTGATTCTTCGTTTGATCATAGGTGTGTAAAGAATTAATATCCTGCTCTACCTTCGTTTTTTCACCATCAAACTGAAATATAAAATTCCCAGCAAGCAATCCATTAATATACCCAAGGTTACCAAGTCTTGGGTTTGCATCCACAGCACCTTCATAAGCAGAATAGGTAAGGGATTGAACCATAGAAGCTCCTGCAGTTGCACCGGCAACCCATGGCACTGCACCTAAAGCATCTAGAACCGTACCATCATTTAAAATAACACCATTCTTGACATTAATAATGCCTTCATAATCAGCGTTATAGTCAGCAAGAACACCAACAATCTTTTTACCTTCGTCCTCTCTAAGCTTTTTCACCCAAGTCGCAAACGACACCTTAAGAGTCGGATCAGAAACTGGATACGCCACCACATTAAACAATTGTGTCTCGCAAGCAGATAGAAATTCCGTATAATCGGAATTAATCACAGCTCCATTTGTACCATTGGCAAGAGTCGTGCCGGCAGTTGCTGGAATAGCACCTGTTCCGCTGAATATAACCCAGTCATTGGCCTGCAAATCCTCGACCTTTGCAACACTTTGCTCATCTTTTACACGGTCGTCTACATAGGTTTTGATGTCCATAAGCGTTTCATCTACCACATTGACAGAGGCTTTGATAATAATGTCATTGCCTCTAGTTCCGCTATATTTTGCAGTTGCAGTCGCTGTCCCCCAGGTTGCTTTGGCCTTATCTCCTTCATTGAGTCGATAGACCAAAATCACTTTTGCCCTTTTATATGCCTCACGAACAGCCAGCATTTCAGTGTCGTTAATGTCATAACCAA
>NZ_JAJHJB010000101.1:0-2558 GCF_020819555.1 Pelosinus baikalensis | reverse complement strand
TCACCCATTGATGTTTTTCTACACGAAGTGTCGCACTTGAATTGACAATTCATCTAATAGATAATAAATTAACAGTAGGTCAATTAATCGCTTTTCAAATGTTATCCGGAAAAGTATTTGATCCTATTTTAAGGCTTGTTTATCTTTGGCAGGATTTTCAGCAAGCCCGTATCTCTATTGAGAAGTTAGGCGATATTCTTAATGAATCTACTGAACCGTCTTTTAATCCAAATCAAATTATATTACCAGCTATAAAAGGTAATATTGTATTTGAGCAAGTCAGTTTTCGTTACTCTATAAATGGTCCAATTATTTTAGATCGGCTAAATTTGGATATTAGACCTGGAACTGTAGTCGGTATCGCTGGGAGGTCCGGGTCAGGAAAAAGTACTTTAGTAAAACTTATTCAACGATTATATTTACCCGAATCTGGACGTATTCTTATTGACGGAACTGACATTACCCAAATTGAACCGGCTTGGCTGCGACGCCAAATAGGCGTAGTTTCGCAAGAAAACTATCTATTTAATGGTACTATTCGAGATAATATTGCTATAAATAATCCGGGTATGGATATGAAAGAAATTATTAATGCTGCTCAGTTAGCTGGAGCACATGAATTCATAGTAGAACTTCCTGAAAATTATAATACGTTAGTCGGTGAAAGAGGGACATCTTTATCAGGAGGGCAACGTCAGCGTATTGCGATTGCAAGAGCTTTAATTGAGAATCCTCGTTTACTAATTTTTGATGAAGCCACAAGTGCTCTTGATTATCAGTCAGAGCGAATTATACAGAAGAATCTTTATAAAATATGTCAAAACAGAACAGTGTTTAATATTGCTCACAGATTATCCACCATACAACATTCCAACATTATTATCGTAATTGATCGAGGACGCGTTGTTGAGATGGGTACTCATAAAGAGCTTCTTAATCAAAAGAATTTTTATTATGACCTTTATATGCAACAAGAAGGATAATGTTTAACAAGAATGGCTTTCATAATAGGGAGGTATGAATAGTTGACAATTTTAAAACCTATACAACAAAAAAGCAAAAAACCTCTTGCAAGTTATTTTAAAAAAAGCGAACTTGAATTTTTACCAGCAGCTCAAGAAGTAATTGAAACTCCTCCTTCAGCTCTAGGACGAGCTACGGCTTGGACTATTATAAGTTTGGTTAGCATTGCCCTTATATGGGCCATTATTGGAGAAATTGATGAAATAGCAATCGCCCCGGGAAAAATTATTCCTTCAGGCTATTCTAAGAAAATTCAAGCGGAAGATAAAAATGTAGTAAAGTCTATTTTAGTTCAAGAGGGGAGTAAGGTGAACGTTGGGGATACTTTAATAGAGTTTGATAGTACTATTACTAAGGCAGATTTAACTCGATTAACTAAAGAGAGAGATTTTTATTTATTAGAAATTCAACGGCTTATTGCCGAAAAAGATGATCACCTTTTTTATCCTGATTCGAATATAAAAGCTGATCCGCAAGATATACAAAATCAACTTCAACTTTATTACAGTAATAAAGCTGCTTACCAATCTAAACTTGGCGTAGCTCAACAAACAATAAAAAAGGCTCAAGATGCTTTAGAAATTTCACGAATGGTAGTAAAAAAAGCCACTGCTCAATTTGAGATTGATACCGATCAAGAACAAAAGATATTTGAATTACTTCAGGCCGGAGCAGTGTCTAACTTTAAATACCAAAATTATAAGAAGCAAGAGATTGAATCATATCATGATCTAGCAGTTCATAAAACTGAGGTTAGTCAAGCAATTCACTCTTTGGAACAAGCTCAAGAAACGCTTCAAAATACTATCAGTGAGCATAATCGTGAAATTTTATCTAAGCTAGTTAACGATCGGCAACAACTACAGCAAATTGAAGAAGAATTAAATAAAGCACAGGAAAAATACAAATTAAGTCTTGTTTCCTCCCCTATAACAGGAACAGTGCAACAAATGGACGTTCACACTGTAGGAGGAGTGGTAAGTCAAGCTCAAACTCTTATGATTATTGTTCCAGAAAATGAAGCACTACAGATTGAAGCTTGGATAGCAAATAAAGACATTGGCTTTGTACACGAAGGACAAGAAGCAGAAATTAAAATAGAAACCTTTGATTATCGTAAATATGGAACACTTAATGCTAAATTAGTTGAAATCGGTTCAGAAGCTATTGAAAATAAAGGATATCGAGGGGTATTTGAGGTTGAAAAGAATTACTTCGATATTAATGGAACTAAAATATACCTAGTACCTGGAATGATAGTTACTGCTGAAATAAAAACTCGAAAAAAACAGATTATACAATACTTTTTAGATCCATTTATACAGTATAAAAATGAAGGACTTAGGGAACGGTAATCCCCCCCTAATTCATAAAAGATGATATTAGAGCAGCCTACACGGAATTAACCGGTAGGCTATCCTTTATTTACAATTTTTAAGATTGAATTTAAAACCACATACGAGACTATCCCGAATTCATATGAGACTATCCCGAAATCTGTGTAAACCTCCAAGTTGGTGTAAAATAGAGACATC
>NZ_JAJHJB010000100.1:0-2614 GCF_020819555.1 Pelosinus baikalensis | reverse complement strand
GCAGAACACTGTCGGTTAATTGGCCGCTGTGGAAAGAAGGGGGAATGCATGTTGATGAAGAGGTCGCGAAAAGCATGTTGCAAAAAACGGGGATGCTTCCTCTTGAGACGGCTGCTGGTATCCAGGCTTTGTATCGTGGCTTATCTTCTGGTGTAGAACAAGTGATGGTGCTGGAAGGAGAGCGTCAGCACCTGCATTTTGAAAACATAGGACAGCCAATAAAAGTTTCTATAGAGGGTTCAAATTTTCTTGAAAAAAGTGAAGAAATCGCGGGAATAAGCTCTAATGTGTTAAGAGAAAAAACCATAAGATATATTAAAATGATACTTTCCTCTGTCCTTAAGCTGTCAATGTATCAAATGGAAGAGAATACACCGTTTGAAAAATATGGGATTGATTCAATCTTAGTATTACAATTAACGGATCGTTTAGAAAAAGATTTTGGTTCATTACCAAAGACTTTATTTTTTGAATATCAAACGATCCAGGAATTGAGTGAATATTTTCTGGAAACATACTACAGTCAACTAGTCAAAATAATAGGATACGGAGAAAATACAACGGCTTTTAAGGTTTTGGAAGAAGTGGAACCGGTATTTGAATTAAAACCAGGAGAGATTCGGCAAAGAAATTCACGATTTATATCTGTTCATAGTAACTCACAGAAAGAAAAATCGATAGGAGCATTAGATATAGCTGTTATCGGGGTAGCGGGCCGTTATCCCGGAGCAAAAAACCTTCATGATTTCTGGGAGATTTTACGTAATGGCAAGGATTGTATTACTGAAATTCCTGGAGATAGATGGGATCATAGCTTGTATTATACTAAGGATAAAACTAAGTATGGAAAAACATACAGTAAATGGGGTGGATTTTTAGAAGGAGTAGATCAATTTGATCCTTTATTTTTCAATATTTCTCCGCGTGAAGCAGAATTTATAGATCCTCAAGAACGTTTGTTTTTAGAATGTGTTTTCGAAACGTTAGAGGATGCCGGTTATACACGAAATACTCTTACTACAGACTTTGGCGGTAATGTGGGCGTTTATGCAGGGGTGATGTATGAGGAGTATCCGCTTTACGGAGCGCAAGAAACTATCCAGGGAAGACCAGTTGCTTTATGGGGAAGTCCGTCATCCATAGCGAACCGAGTGTCTTATTTTTGCAATTTTAATGGACCCAGTATGGCTGTTGATACTATGTGTTCTTCTTCGTTGACTGCGATTCATTTGGCTTGCCAAAGTCTGCAGCGGGGCGAGTGCAAACTTGCAATTGCAGGCGGGGTTAATGTATCCATACATCCGAATAAATATTTGTTTCTGGCGCAAGGCAACTTTATATCAAGCAAAGGCCGGTGTGAAAGTTTTGGAGAAGGAGGCGACGGCTATGTTCCTGGGGAAGGAGTAGGCACCGTATTGCTTAAACCTTTAGCAAAGGCGATTGCAGATGGAGATCAAATTTATGGAGTAATTAAGGCAACAGCAATTAATCATGGAGGAAAAACTAACGGATATACAGTTCCTAATCCTCACGCGCAAGCGGGTGTAATTGGAAAAGCGATTGAGGATGCGGGAATCAGCCCAAGGGCAATTAGCTATCTAGAAGCACATGGTACGGGAACTTTCTTGGGAGATCCAATTGAAATTGCGGGGCTGACTACAGTTTTCCGGAAAAATACTAAAGATAAACAATTTTGTGCTATTGGCTCAGTAAAATCCAACATCGGTCATTGTGAGAGTGCTGCGGGTATTTCAGGGATAACGAAGGTTTTACTGCAACTAAAATATCACCAACTGGTGCCTTCCCTACACTCTAAGCGACTAAATTCCAACATTGATTTCAAAAATACACCCTTTGTTGTGCAGCAAACACTTGAGGATTGGAAGCGTCCGGTAGTTGAAATCAATGGAGAAAAAATTGAATATCCAAGAATTGCGGGTGTTTCGTCTTTTGGCGCGGGTGGATCAAACGCCCATGTTGTAATAGAAGAATATGCTGCTAAAGAATTGGTGCCGCGACATACAACTTCCTATTCGTTTCCTATGATTATTGTATTGTCGGCAAAAAATGAAGAGAGACTGAAAGAACAAGTGCAGCAATTATTGAATGCCATTGAGAAAGAGCCATTTTCTGACGGTAATTTAGCCGATATAGCTTATACACTCCAAGTCGGGCGGGAAGCGATGGAAGAACGCTTGGCTGTGATTGCCGGATCAATTCATGAATTGGAAAGAAAACTAAAAGATTTTTTAAACGGGCGAGCTGATATTGCAGAGCTATATCGAGGTCAGGGAAAACGTAATAAAGAAGTGGTATCTATTTTTGCGGCGGATGAAGATACGGCAGTAATGCTTGATACGTGGATTAGAAAGCGAAAATACGCTAAGGTTCTTGAACTTTGGGTTAAAGGCGTGTCTTTAGATTGGAATCGTTTCTATAGGGATTTCAAGCCGCACCGGATCAGTTTACCGACATATCCCTTTGCCAGGAGTCGTTATTGGATACCTGACGTTACCTCTACCAATCATAGTAGGGTAGAAAGTGCAGGAGCTTTTATGTCCATTCATCCGCTGGTGCAGAGAAATACTTCCGATTTATCCGAACAACGGTTTAG
>NZ_JAJHJB010000099.1:0-2655 GCF_020819555.1 Pelosinus baikalensis | reverse complement strand
AAATATTTGCTCTTTTTATACCAATTGGAGTTTACACAAAATCAGGGATACACCCATTCATATAGAGGTTTTAGTTTTTTGAAGCTGCAACGTCTACAATTCCTGTTTCCTTAACAATTTTTTCAAGTCGTTTATGTTCGTTAATCCATTTATTTTGACATTCTTCTGGACCTAAATATTTAACCGTTAGCCCAATTATTTCCATATCTTTTATAAAATCAGGATCGTTAATAACTATTTTTAGCTCTTTAACTAATTTAGCTTTTACATCTTCTGGCAAATATTTGGGCGCAGCAACTATTTCCCAACTGGTAAGTACAACATCTAACCCTTGTTCCTTAAAAGTAGGCACATCTGCAAATATTGGGTCAGCTAGTCTTGTTTCGTCTGCAACCGCCAATACTCGAACTCTACCCTCTTTTACAAATTGTTTTACTAATGCAGGACTGGAAATTAAAACCTTAACATGACCACCCAAGAAAGCCGCCAATGCTTCTGATTCTCCATTACTAAATGGAACTTGGTCAAGATTAATTCCAGCTTCCTTTTTAAACATCTCTCCTAAGATATGTCTCGCAGATCCAATGCCAGGATGCCCATACTTTATCGCTTCAGGGTGTTGCTTAGCATCATCAACTAAATCATTAATGTTTTGCCAAGGTTGATCGGAAAGAACAGATAGTACCATTGATGTAGCACCAACTTGAGCGAGTGGGTCTAATGCTGTAATATAATTATATTTTTTCTCACCGAAAAGTGGTTGCCAAGTTATATCGCTATTCGTAAGCCCAATAGTGTAACCATCTGGGACACAACCAGCGAGAAAATCCCATCCTTTTGTTCCCGCTCCTCCAGTCTTATTCAGAATAACCAATGATTGGTCAAAATCTTTAATCATCATTTTCTGAAGCATTCTGCCTATTGTATCCATACTTCCACCTGCAGAATTGGGAACAATTACTATTATTGGCTTATCAGGGTATTCATTATTTATAAGTTTATTTCCCATGTGTGCTAATCCTCCAATTGATAATAATACTGTAAAAACGACAGTCACGATACAGAGCTTTTTAAATCTCATTTTATCCCCCCCTTATGTTCACCTATAATATTCCACATATACTATAAATATCCTCTTGTTTTACCAATTTAATTCCAATAGCGCACTGACGGTAAATAACCCGTCTTTTCTTTTTGCCAATTTTCACAACATCTTCACATTTCTAATGTATAATATTTCACCATTCTAAATTGGGGTAGTGGTAGCATCAATTCCCAGTTTGGCATTCCCTGCAAATATAAAAATATAGATACTATTCTACACGCAATATAACATAAGTACCGACAACATTCATTTCACGATCAAGCTTAGGTTCAGTATCAGCAGCAATAACAGCGTATGTATTACCGTCGATTGCAATTTTGAAGTTTGGCGCAAGATCTTCAATATCCTTAGGAAGGGTATTGAAGAGAGGGCTATTTTCTTGATGTAAAAGTTCTTCTTCTGAACCGTTATGGATTATTACTAGGATGGTTGGAATTGTCATATTAATAATCACTCCAATTATTTTATTTATTAGTTTGATCGGCTGCACCTGGTGCGCATGGCCGGTACCGAAACCATTTTGACATCAATCAATTTTGCTATTATCTTCAATATGAATAATGGTTTCTATTCTACCAACAACTGACCATTTACCTTCGATATTTTCAATTACATGAGATTTCGCTAGACTTTCAAGGCAAGTTCTTAAAAGTAAGACATAATTAGCGTTTAAAGACTCCATTTCGAATTCGTTTTTTTCTTTGTTCGCTTCATATTTTTTCATTAATTCATCATGCAAAGCTATTATTTCGTTCAGAGATTCTTTAAGTGATAACATAAATTAACCCCTCTCCAATAATCTTTTTATCTCCAGTTCAGTTTGACTACGAACCGCTTAATTTAACTTTTGCTTTTTTTATTTGACTCCTCATTTGTTTTAATCCGTTTTTTATACTGCCAGCCTATTTTTTCGGCCTCATTAACTGCCGCATCTACTGCAAGTTCATCGCAACGTTCATTCATGGGGTTCCCTTGATGTCCTTTTACCCACTTCCAGACCACACTATGAATACTATTTAATCGATCAAGCTCTTGCCAAAGTTCTTTATTAAGAACTAGTGTGCCTGCCTTCGTTACCCAACCTGTTCGTTTCCACTTTTCTACCCATCCTTCTGCAAAGCCCTTACGTAAATATTGGCTATCAGTATGTAAAATGATATTGGTCGGCTTATTAAAGAAATGTAGTGCTTCAATCGCAGCTTTCATTTCCATACGATTGTTAGTAGTTGATGATTCTGCCCCATATAATTCCTTGACCAACATGCCAATCTGAATAATTGCAGCATATCCACCAGGGCCTCCAGGGTTTTTTAAGCACGATCCATCAGTATAAATAATTACTCTGCCATCATCATATTCTTTTTGCTTTTGTGATAACTAATTAACAAGTGGTGTCGCCAACATTTCCGACAAAACCCACGCTAAGACAAAATTCGGTATATAAAGAGAGGTAAAGAAGTCCTGCCTAGGTAGCAGAACTTCTTATTTTGTATTTGATGAATTGTCAATTCAAGTGCGACACTTCGTGTAGAAAAACATCAATGGGTGAT
>NZ_JAJHJB010000098.1:0-2669 GCF_020819555.1 Pelosinus baikalensis | reverse complement strand
CTTAATTTCCTTAGATAGATTAGCCTTTTTCATATCAAAACGAGTGACAGATAGTTCTAGAGCTTTTTGCAAATCCACCCATTGGTGAGAAAGATCTTCGTGGGAAATCCTAAGCGTGTCTATCTTTGCAAAATCAGATATCGCTTGCTTATAATCTGCAGCAGCGATCTCCAGTCTAGGTCGATCAGCTAAAATCGATTCCAGTTTAACAATTTCATCATTGGTATTTTTCAAACCGACTACAACACCAGCAAGTTCTTCTTTTAAGCGCATAGCCTCAGTTTGCAAGGTAGCCTGTTGATCTTTCTGAGTCTGCAGTACAGTAACTTGTTGCTGTGTCTGTTCATATTCAACGACTTTGGCCAAGATCGTTTCTTCTTGAAGTAAAAGCTTATTGGCTGTATCCAAACGCCCCTGCTGCCGATCACGTTCAATCGTCTTGGCATCAATACTAACTCTCAAACCCTTTGCCTGCTTGTCAATTTCGTCGGCCTGTTGAATGCGAGCGACTAACACATTATGATCTACCTGGGCAATCTGCAAATCAGCTTCTGCTTTTTTAATCTGAGTTTCAATAGTGACTTTTTGCACTTCATTGGTAAATTTCAGGGTCTCAAGTGTGACTTTGTCGGCTAACCGTCCATCAATTTCGGACACTCTGACTTTGGCCTTTTCTAACTCTAAGTTAGTTGCTTGCAACTTTGCTTTAGCTTTTTCCTGAAGTACTTCATATTGATCCAGCTGCAGTACCTGGGCCAAGATTGCTTTACGCTGACCCGCTGGCCTAGAGGTAAATTCATTCGCTTTCCCTTGAAGAATCATGCTGCTAGATGAAAAGGTTTCTGCATCTAAATTCAGCAAGGCAATAATCTTTTTCTGCGTCTCAGCAATACTGGCACCAGATTCACTAGCCCATAATGCCCCAGACTTACGCTGCAGCTCTAAAGTGGTTTTCCCTTTACCTTTTGTACTGCGAGTACGAATAGTTCTATAGATTTCTCCTTGATGCTCATAATCGAATATGACTTCTGCTTCAGTAGTACCAATGCGGACCATATCATCCGCACTGGTGCCAGGCTTCGTGGTACCATATAACGAAAACATAGGGGCGATCGTAAAAGCTGTACTTTTACCTGCTCCGTTAGGGCCTGCTATTGCGCTACATGTGATATTAGACAAATCAATATCAGCATAAGGAATGGCGCCAAAGTTTTTAATCTGAATGCGTAGAGGTCTCATTGCTTACCAACTCCTTTGATTTACTAATGGCGTATATCTTCTTGCTGCCTTTTTTATGAATACCCCAATTGATCAGCTTCTTGTAGAGGTCTGATGTAGTCATTTGATAAGAGGCCGCAATGAGAATCTTAGAAACTTTACTTTCAACAAGGAATCTTGCATCTTCTGGTGTTAAGTCTTGCGGATACATCGGGCGTGCTTTATAAAGAGATAAACCTCTTCTAACACATTCAATGGGGATTGGATCTTCCGGCTCTACTCTTTTGAGTACTATCTGGCGCGGAGTCGTTCTCCACGCCATTTCACCAGGGATGATGATCTCTGCATTTGCCATATGCTAAACCACCTCCACCCCATGAATTTTTAAGCCCTCTATCCAACGCTCTTTTACTTCTTCCGTACAATGAGCCATAGCATCATTCCATGTTGCGTCGCGCCCGTGTTCCATCTTAAACTTCATTTGATAATACAAGCTTTGCTGATTATGAGGTAATCGAGGATCATGCTTCACTGCGCACTCTTGGCATACATCTGGTTTCGGTGGTAAAAGCATCATGGATGACATCGGAATTTCCTGAATTTCAATGATCTTTCCCGTTCGCTTACTTTTGAATGTTTGCATCTTGGTTTCCTCCAATATCAATTACTTGTTTGCGCAATATATCTGCGAGCTCATCATAAACTTTCGGATAACGTTGCTTAATTACTGGCATAATTAATCCGGAATGATTTAATAATAGGTTTGCTTTTACTGCCATTTCAGCAGTATCAATCGGGTAATTTGCACTTTTTCCGGTTCTAATAGCAGGGGGAATTAAGCCGATTCCCTCATAATTTAAAAGTGTTCTTCTATGTATCACGATCCCTAAATGAGAGCATTTAAGAACTACCTCATCTGGTGTCATCTTAAACTCCTTCCATCAATTCAGCCGTCATAGCTGCCAATTCATCAATCTCCAATGAATCAATTTCTTGATTACTAGCCCACTTTCTTAACGCATCTATAGGCCCAAGCGCTTCCGTAATCTCAGCATCACGCAATCGATCTTCGGAACGTTTTACATCACCTTTAATTTCACTGACGTAGTAGGCGCCTGCATCATATAATGATTTTTCTAAGGTTCTTCGATTTAGCTGCCGATTAAGCTCCTCACTGCATGTATAGTGAATTCGAACAACCGCATCCTTAGGACGTGGTCCATGATCTTCTTCATCATCCTCGCCCCAGTCCCAACATAATGAACTTTCAATTGCCATTTTTACTCCGAACTCATCTAATTTATAGGTCACAAAACGTCTTGCTGGAGTATCGATAAAGCTAGAATCAAACTTCTGCCCATCCCAATCGTAAATCCAAAATCCTGCATCAACCTTTTCATCATTAAAGCTAAGTCGTTCAGGAGATCCACTATAAAATACATTCCCATTCT
>NZ_JAJHJB010000097.1:0-2694 GCF_020819555.1 Pelosinus baikalensis | reverse complement strand
ATCCCGTAACGCATCGCCTTTATCCATCCATTGCCCAGTGATCATACTTCTAATGCCTCTGCTTACCATCTCGTCCACTTTAGATGATTCGTATCTGGCATCCACCCAAAAGCTTTTTCCATACATTTAATCTGTCTTGAAGTTCGGAATCATCGCGGTCTCCGTATGCGGTAACGAGTACGAATGAAGCTCCCGGTTTCATTTATCCCTAATGGTTCCGAGTAGCTTCAACTTCTCTTGATCATCGTCAACGAAGTGAAGAACCAAGATACAACTTGCCGCGTCGAACTTCGAGCCTGGAAGCAGCAGATCGTCAATCGTTCCTTGGATGACTTTGACGCGGCTTTCCAAGCCTAGTTGAACTTGTTTTATTATAGCCTCCTATTTTATCTTGGTTTCAAATAGTACGTCATCAGAACCGTTTGGGAGCCTACATTTCTTATATTCATCAATATATATATCCATATCTTCTCGCATGTTATCGCGATACAGTCCCATCTTAAAGTAGTAAAGACTAACGGGAGTGTATCCTTCCCTCATCGTATAACCAATCTTGCCTGAATAATTTACAATTTGCTTTCCGTCCAGCCACGCAACTATTCTTCCATCGTCATTTCTGGAAAAGTGAATGACGAACTTGAAATCAAGCCACCGACTCCGAATTTCCTCATTGGAACAATACACTATATTTCTTTCATTTCCTACCATACATGTCACCATAAGAGTTCCATTAACGTATCTAAGTGCAATTACGGGAGAGTCATCCGAATTGATCTTAGCTACCTGCTTCCATTGAGCGATTACCAGCCGTGTTGGGACGAGAGGAAATTCTTCGGGTAAAAATAAACTGAATGAATAGGAATAACTCGAATGTTCTTTTGACCATTTTGAAAATTCCTCCATCAACTCTGCTCTTTCAAAATTTGATCCGATCTCTGATTTGATCTGATCTCCTTGATGCAATGTTAGTTTTACCGCGTTATTACCAGAACGGACAATGTCAGATTGAATTATTAAGTCGCGAGGTAAAAATTTACTACTACTCCACGCATTACTTAATGTAAGATTTTCAAATCCATCAGACACGCTCATTTCTTTTGATTGAAACGGTAATAGAAATACAACACTTGCCACGATTATTAACATAATTATGATGCCTATCACTAAAAATTTTAATCCTGAAATTCGCATACAAGCTCCTCCAGATACCTCGAGTTTTTTTACTATGCATGCATGTACTAGGTATGCCAAAGATCACGGAATACCTAGTATAACGGCAATCCGTCATTTTCCTTGTCGCTTATATTTGTAATTAACCACAATACGTAACTCAACACTACATTCTTAACTTCTTGTTCGAATATACGACATCATCGCTTTACGATTAAAAAACAAATGAATTAACCCCAAAATAATGAGTATATAGCCCGTCCATTCATGTAATCTTTTTAAAAAAAGAATCTTTTTATCCGCGATATCGATTTCAATACCTGTAACAGCTACGAAAATAAATACCATCATAAGCGTAATTGATGTAATTCTTCTCATTTGCATTCGATTAACTTCCTCCTCTTCATTTTTGAATCGAAGCATTTTGAACAAATTAATTATTTATTCATTTATTCAAGATTGGGTATAAAAAAATCTTGGATCACGAGAAGTAAAAAAATATCTACTTAAGTCATCACTTCCTTAGCGCCTTAATGACAAAATCAAACATTGACTCCGCGTCTTTTATCACGTCTTCCTGTTTGCGCGACAATACCAGTGGAGGTGCCCAATATTCAGTAAATGCCTCAACAAAACAGATAGCCGTTCCAAATATATCGTCAACTGCTTCGAAATCACCATTTTTGATACCGTCACTAATAATCAGCCCCACCCTCTTAGTCAGTTCCTGTTTAATAATGTTCCGATTATCAATTATTTTTCTCCTGATGTAGGTTATCATGCCGTTCGTCATCATTTCATAAACACCACGGTTCCTCCGAATTTGGTCATTGAATATCTTAATATGTTCAATAATGATGAGCCGTAGCAACTGTTCCAGTGGCAGCTTCTGCGCAATCAATTCGTCAAGATGACGGATACAATGGTTCTCTACCCTCTGCCAAAAGGCGTCGATCAAATCTTGCTTGTTAGCAAAGTCATTATAGATCGTTCCGACACTAATTCCAGCCTCTTTTGCAATGTCGTGCATGGTAGTTTTGTTGATACCGTAACGCTCAACTAAACTACTAAATGTATTAAGTATCTTTTCCCTGCGATTTTGCATTAGTAATTTCCTCTTTACGTTTGAACATTTTACACTTCTGTTCAAATATTACCATTTCAGGGTTGAGACGTCAATGGTGTCAGGGGGCGGGGTTCTTGACAGCACTTCATGAATTTAAAACAGCACCTCTGTTAATCCAAATATGACTTTCAACTATACGTTGATTTCCGCTTGTCCTTTATCTCTAGAGTGTTTGGAAATATGCTATATTAACATATCAAGGAGATTCTACAATGTAACACTGAGGAATCGAGGGGATGGTTCTTTCGAGTCACTACCATCTTCTTTTAACCAATCATCATATGAATCTGTGTTGTCAAAAAGGGAGCTTCCATGCAGCTCATACTCTTGATTATCGAAATGTTCTCTTTTATATTCAAGTGCTGCAAATTCAAGTTCTTTACTAGGCAGCAATAATT
>NZ_JAJHJB010000096.1:0-2706 GCF_020819555.1 Pelosinus baikalensis | reverse complement strand
TGATGTCTCTATTTTACACCAACTTGGAGGTTTACACAGATTTCGGGATAGTCTCTACATAGGACACTTGCCGATATTTATCTAACTTTTTAAGTTCCCCAAGGCATTGCGTAGACGATAACTTTCACCAGCAAATGTTAAAATATGTGCATGATGGATCAGTCGGTCTACCATAGCAGCAGTTAACTTTGTATCTCCAAAGATTGTATTCCACTGTCCAAAGTCTAAATTCGAAGTCACAATGACGCTTTGTCTTTCGTAACAATTAGCAATAACATTAAACAACAGTTCTGAGCCAGTTTGATGAAAGGGGACATAGCCTAATTCATCTAATATAAGTAAATCAAATTTTAATAACTCCCTACGGAACTTTACCAATAATCCTTCTGTATGTTTTTGCTGCAAAATGGCTATTAAATCAGCTACTCGAAAAAATTTCGCAGAATATTCCCGTCGACATGCTTCTACACCGATAGCAATCGCTAAATGGGTTTTGCCGGTACCAACGGCCCCAAGCATTAATAGATTTTCTTTATCCTCAAGCCATTTTAAACCACGTACAGTTTCTTTACTGGAACTAGTAGGAAATGTAATATTTTCAAAGCAGTAATTTTCGAAGGTTTTGATTTGTGGAAAACTCGCCTTACTCATAAGACGACTTAATTTCATCCGTTGTCTGCCGTAGATTTCTGCCATAAGAATTTCTGTGATCGTCTCAGTGAGTTCTGGATTAGCTTTCTGCATAACGGTTTCAGCTACATACGGTAATTTTAGTTGACGGCATAATTCAATAAGTGTTGGATTCATGCTGTTTTTCCTCCATTATGCAGACGATCATACGCTGTTAAATCTGGCTGATACTCATGAGCTGCTGTAGGAGTTGATAGTTCTAGCATGACCGTCTCGCATTGTTCTGGATGCTGTAGAGCATACAGACATTGTCTCATACGATCATTAAAAACTTCATGTTCCCAGTTTGTTTCTTTCTCCAGCGCAATTGCAATCTCATCTAAACTATAGACCTTTGACCATTCTGATAGGTGAGAAAGGCGCTGCTGTCTTTGGCCTAGATCATCGACTTGAATAAAATGTTGAATGGTAGTAGGCATCATTATCACGAAACGAGAGTGCGTTACACTACGGGGTTTTCTCTTGAGACCTTTTATGATCTCTATCCAAGGCAATTCTATCGTCTTATACGTATAAGGACGTGGGATATTTACTAATAACTTATACTGATTATTCAGTACTTCTACATGATCCCAATATATTTTCAGTAAGACTTCTTCGTCAGGCTTTGCCCCTACAAGTGGCAAATTGGTTTTATCAAATCTGACTTCACCATATAGATTCACTTTACCTGTATCTAACCGAAAGACATCATAAGGATGATCAGGCAATGTAAGCAGTTTGTTCTTTTCTTTTTGCCATAATACATCGATGAGAATTTTTTTTCATAGTGTAAACGTTTCTGATCATCAGCAGCTTGCTGTAGAAGTTCTGTTGCGAATTCTTCATGCGTTGTAAAGAGGGGAATCGGCACACACCAATTTCTTCTACTGTATCCGCACTTATTTTCTACATGTCCTTTCTCATTCCCACTATATGGGTTGCAAAATACCGCATCAAAGCGATAATGGGCTGAAAAGCGAATAAATCCATCGGTGCATTGTCTTTTTCCTTCTTTTTCGATGGCGATTACAGCAGCTGACAAATTGTCGAACCAAATTCTTTTAGGAACACCACCCATTTGCTCAAATACTTGTTTAAGTCCTTCTAAAAAGCATTCTTGATTTTCTTTGGGCAAGGGATATACAAAGGCAGCATTGCTATACGGAAAGGAAGCTAACAATAGCTTATATTCAAGCAATTTCCCTTCCTTGCTAACGTGTACTGTACAAAAGTCTACCTGAGCCTCTCCGCCTGGATGCTCTAGTTTTTGATACGCCTGAGCTTCTTCCAGTACCAGAGCTTCTTTTCTTTTTTTCACAAAATCGCTCACGGTACGTATACTGCCTATGAATTGATGCTCATCTACCAGCCTTTGATAAATCCGTGTGGCAGTGTGTCTCTGTTTTTTCGGTACACAAGCATCTTCCATGAGCCAAGTATCTACAATCTCTTGATAAGTACCCATCACTGGATACTTTCTTTGCTTGGGACCCACTTTCATATTCCAATCATCACAATCTGCATACTTTTTAGCGGTACGCCAGTTTACTTTCGTACGATTGGCAATATCTGAAATACTACACCCTTCAATTTCACGCATGAGTCTGATATACTGTTGTTGAGACACTGTCAACATCCTTTCATTTCCCCCTATCCGTTTGTCTAGACAACTTTACGGTAAGGGATTATTGGTTTGTTGGCAAGTGTCTTTCTGTATTTATTTTGGCACCCTAGTTCTGCAGTTTTAGGTTGCCAAACTCTGTACTTTTATTATGCCATATACAACAGCCACTTTCGTATGAATCTCCATAAGAATTCAAGGTTCCCATTGATCATCTGTTTTACTTATCACAATCCCACGCCTTATTCTTTACTTCTTTACATGTTTGACTGGGGAATATCCATTAAAAAGAATTTATAGTATTTTTTTCCAATATATATCTTTCAGTAGAGGTATTAATCTACAAAATGTTTTATTATGATGAATTGTCAATTCAAGTGCGACACTTCGTGTAGAAAAACATCAATGGGTGA